>JAGCPM010000022.1 GCA_017965685.1 Kiritimatiellia bacterium
CCGTCGCCAGGCGGATAATCGGCGAACTGGAGCGAGGTGCGCTATGACGGTTTGGATACTCAATCCTTTCGACAATCTTCCGATGGAGGGAAACCGTCCGCAGCGGTATTGGCTGATGGCGCGGGGATTCGCGCGGGCGGGACATCGTGTTGTTTGCTGGACAAGCGATTTCTCGCACGCCACTAAAAAGAAGCGGGTGCTTGTGCGGGAGAACGCCGATGCCGGCATTGATCTCCGGATGGTGCAGACTGTGCCATATCCGCGCAACATATGTCTGAAACGCATCATCAGCCACTGCGCCTTCGCGCGCGACTGGCGGCGGATGGCGGAGAAGGAAAGCGAGCGGCCTGATCTTGTCGTCGCGTCGATGCCTCCGATAGGTTCTTGCCTCGCGGCGATGGAATACGCGAAGGAAGCCGACGCGAGATTTGTGGCCGATATAATGGATGCCTGGCCGGAGACGTTCTATCGCGTAGCTCCGGCATGGCTGTTCGCGCCGCTGAGATGTAAGGTGCGGCGGATATACCGCGAAGCCGATGCGGTCAGCGCCGTCGCGGAGAGATACATCGCTCTCGCCAAGGAATATGGTTGCAAGGCGCCGACGCATTGCTGCAATCACGGGATCGATATCGGTGCGGAAGTGGCGGGGAAAAGGAGCGATGGAAAAGGCTGCTTGCGTCTTGCGTATGCCGGGGCGATGGGCGCGTCATATGACCTTGAGACCGCGATAGACGCGGTGAAGGGGCTGGATGGCGTGACATTCGACATCGCAGGAAGCGGCCCGAAGGAAGCGTCGCTTAAGGAGCGCGCGGAATGTTGCGGCAGGATACGCTTCCACGGCTACCTTGGCGAGGATGAATTGCGGGAACTTCTGTTGCGGTCGGATGTCGGAGTGGTGCCGATGTTCCCGGATTCGTTCGTCGGGATCCCGTACAAGCTGGCGGACTACGCTGCGGCGGGACTGCGCGTCGCGGAATGCCTTGGCGGCGAGACCGAGTCTATCATAGCGCGCCACAATGCGGGCGCTCACTACGCTCCGGGCGACGCAGAATCGCTAAGGGCTTGTCTTCGCGGCTTGATGGAGTCGGGCGGCAGTTTCGACGCTTCCGGTTTCGCCGCCGAATTCGACGCGAAGCGAATAATGGATGGTTACGTCAAATGGGTTCAAACCATACTATGAAGAAAAGAGAAACCATATTCCTTTCACCGCCGTGCATGCATGCGAGCGAGCGGCGGATGGTGAAGGAGGCTTTCGATTCCAACTACATCACGGCCGGCGGTCCGATGGTGGCGCGCTTCGAGCGCGAAATGGAGGCGCGCACCGGCATCCCGCACGCCGCCGCGGTTAGCGCCGGGACTGCCGCTTTGTCGCTCGCCTACCGTGAGCTGGGCGTAGGGCGCGGCGATATTGTCTTCTGTTCCGACCTTACCTTCATCGCTTCGATAGGGCCCGCCATCCATGCTGGAGCTAAACCGGTTTTCATAGATTCCAATCCCGCAACGTGGTGTATCGACCCAGCGCTTCTCGAAGAGGCGCTTTTTGACGCCCAAAAGCGCGGCAAGATACCTAAGTGCGTTACTGTCGTCGATCTCTATGGACAGTGCTGCGACTATGATGCGATCGAGGCGATCTGCGCCAGATATGGAGTGCCGCTTCTCGTTGACGCGGCAGAGGCGTTTGGCGCGACATACAAGACCCGAAGCGCGGGCGATGCCGGTTTCGCGGGCGTTCTTTCCTTCAACGGAAATAAGATAATGACGACCTCTGGCGGCGGAATGCTGCTGAGCCGAGATGCGGCCGTGATAGAGCGGGCCAGAAAGCGCAGCCAGCAGTCGCGCGAAGAGAAGCCCTGGTACGAGCATGTCGAGATCGGCCACAACTACCGGCTTGGCAACGTAAACGCGGCA
The DNA here is from genome assembly GCA_017965685.1 of Kiritimatiellia bacterium. Lineage (GTDB taxonomy): Bacteria > Verrucomicrobiota > Kiritimatiellia > RFP12 > UBA1067 > UBA1067. Next base: position 1,909 of record JAGCPM010000022.1, read on the forward strand.
ATCGGCTTGGGGCAGCTGGCGCATTTTGACGCGATGCTCGAAAAGAAGCGGCGCATATTCGCGCGGTACGATAGGGAATTGGCGGGACTCATGCAGGAAATGCCGGAGGCTTCTTATGGACGCTGTTCGCGATGGCTTTCGGTGTTTCTCCTTGATGACGGCGGCAGGGTGATGCCGTTAATCGATTCCCTTGCGAAGGAAGCGATCGAAGCGCGGCCCGTATGGAAGCCAATGCATCTTCAGCCGTGCTTCAAGGGGTGCAAGTGCTATGGCGGCGCGGTGTCGGAGCGGCTTTTCGCGCACGGCGTTTGCCTGCCTTCTGGCGCAGGATTGACCGCGCCGCAGCAATCGCGGGTCATACGCTCGGTGAAGAGAATTCTACATGAACAATGATTGCACGATAGTCGTCTGCTCCTGCGACAAATACGCAGATTTGCACAGGCCGTTCATGGCCCTTTGGAAGAAGTTTTGGCCAGACTGCCCGTTAGAGACGGTGCTGGTGACCGAAACGAAGCCAAGCGAAGGATTCGACCGTGTGATTTCGACTGGCGAAGATAAGACTTGGTGCCAGATGCTCGCGGAAGCGCTCGAGAAGATAGACACGCCGTACGTGTTGATGCTGATGAATGACTACTTTCTGTGCGGTAAGGTCGATACGGGGCTGATATTGTCGCGTCTAGATCAGACGAAGGAATTTGATGCCGCCAATTTGAGGCTGATGCCCAATCCGCCTGGTCGCAAGCCGTGGCGAGAAAGCGATCTTCTTGAGATGCCGAAAAACGTGGCGTATTGCGTTACTTGCCAGGCCGGCATATGGAACAGGGAGTTTCTGGCTGGGCTTGCGCGGCGCAACAAGAGCGCATGGGAATTCGAACGCTACGGCAGTTTTATGGCCAAAGGCGAAAAGCGGCCTCTATTGGTCACGCCGACGAAAGAGTTTCCTTTCGTCGATGCGGTGCACAAGGGATACTGGGAAAAATTCGGCGTTGCGGTGTGTAGGAAAAACGGAGTTGAAGTCGATTTCTCAAAGCGCGGCCTACCGCCGTTCAAGGTGCGCCTCGTCGAGGGCTTGAAATCATTGGTTTTCGCCGTATTTCCTTGGTCGCTCATCGTCCGTGTCCAAAATGCGCTCAATCTGGGAGCGAAGGAAAAGAAATAGCCGATGAGCGAAATAAAACGATATCGCCGCTTTCATGGCTGGGATTACGCTAAAGGCGCGTCGCTGTTTGTGACGATGGCGACCGAGTCAAGGCGCGCGATATTCGGCAAAGTGTCGAATGGAAAGATGGTGCACTCTGAGCTGGGGCGCATCGTGTTAGAGGCGCTTGAGGCGATACCGCGCCTAAATCCTGGAATATCGCTATTCGCCCATGTCGTAATGCCCGACCATGTGCACTTCAATATTCGCCTTGCGGCAGGCCTCAACGAGCCGCTGAAAACTTTTGGAAAGGCGATAGCCGGTTTTAAGGGCTATACTCTAAAACAGGCTAGGCTTTTAGGGTTGGTTGGCCAGTGCCCAACCTTCGCTGCAAACACTCGCACTGGCCAGTATAGTGATGGCCGGTACAGTGATGGCCAGTATAGTGATGGCCAAGCTGTGCTTGGCCTATCCAAGGCCGGCCATCTGCTTTGGCAGCAGGGCTGCCATGATTGGCTTTGCCCAAATCGCGCCAAGATAGAGGCTACGGCGCGCTATATTGCCTACAACCCGCTCAAGTGGCAGTTAATGTATGGCTGCGACAGGCACCTTCGCATAATCGAGCCGCTCGATTCGCCGCGCCTTGATATCGGCGACTATTGGAAAGGGGTGGGCAATATCTCGCTTCTTGCGCCGGAAGCACCGATGGCATCGCTGCGAGTATCGCGCCGCGTGCACGATGTTGGCGC
>JAGCPM010000023.1 GCA_017965685.1 Kiritimatiellia bacterium
GAGCATCTGCGCGCCGCGCGAGGCGATGTTAGTTATTTTGCCGACAAGGTCGCTGTTCACCCTCTGCACGAAATCGGCGAGGTTCAGGTCCATGTCGTCCACAGTCCCACCCAGCTTTGCCGCGTAGTAATACCTCAGCGCCAAGGCAGGCAGATGGTCGAGATAGGTCCTGGCATTTATGAACGTACCTTTCGATTTGGACATCTTCTCGCCGTTCACTGTAAGGAATCCATGCACAAATATCTTGTCGGGCTGCGCGAGTCCTGCGACATGCAGCATGCCCGGCCAGAAAAGGCAGTGGAACCTTATTATGTCCTTGCCGATGCAGTGGTAGCGCTCCGCTTCAGGGTTCTGCCACCAATCCTCGAACTTCTCGCCGTGGTTGTCACACCAGTTCTTCAGCGACGCGAGGTAGCCTATCGGCGCGTCCACCCAAACGTAGAAATACTTGTCCGGATAGCCTGGTATCTGGAAGCCGAAATACGGCGCAGACCTCGAAATGCACCAGCCGCGCAACGGCTCGGCAAACCATTCAAGGAGCTTGTTGGAGACATCGCTCGTCGTGTGCGCCGTTATCCAGTCGCGCAGGTATTCGTGCTGCGGTTCGAGCTCGAAATAGAGGTGTTCCGCGTCCTTCACGACAGGCGTTCCGCCGCAGGTGGTGCACTTTGGCGAGCCGAGCTCCTCGGCAGCGTAGGTCGAGCCGCACTTGTCGCAGCTGTCGCCGTACTGCCCCTCCGCCCCGCACTTCGGGCAGGTTCCCTTGACGAACCTGTCCGGAAGGAACATCTTGCAGTGCTCGCAGTAGAGCTGGGCGGACTTGAGCTTCGTTATTCCGCCCGACTTGACCATCGCTTCAAATATCTGCTCTGAAAACGCCTTGTTCTCTGGCGAGTTCGTCGAGTAGTAATTGTCGAATGCAACCTCGAAATCGCCAAAGTCCTTGAGATGTATCGCATGAGTGCGAGCGATGAGCTCCTCGGGCGATATGCCCTCCTTGCGGGCACGGATCATTATCGGCGCGCCGTGGGTGTCGTCCGCACACACATATACGCAGTCGTTGCCCCTGAGCTTCTGGTAGCGCACCCAGAAGTCGGTCTGGACATACTCGACGAGATGCCCCAAATGTACGTCGCCGTTCGCGTATGGCAACGCGCTCGTTACAGTTATCTTCCTTTTCTTTCCCATATCCCTCCAAAATAGGTGTCATAGTATATCAAATTCCGCCCTCTCCGGTCAACAGCGATATCGGAACGGAGAAGAATTTCAACGCTTATCATTTTCCCTCTTGCGCCGGAGGGGCGAAATATGATATACTACGCGCCGTTTTCAGTTCAACGAAGCAAAACAAGGAAACGAAAATGGTAAAGATCCGCATGCGCCGCACTGGCTGCACAAACCACGCGACCTACCGCATAGTCGCGGCCGACGCGCGTAGCCCGAGGGATGGAAAGTTCCTCGAGATACTGGGCTGGTACGACACCCAGAAGAAGGATGAGAACTTCCAGCTGGACGTTCCCCGCGTGGACTACTGGCTCTCCAAGGGCGCCAAGCCCTCGACGACCGTCGCCTCGCTCATCCGCCGCGCCAAGAACCCGGCAATCAAGGCGCACCACGCCCGCAAGGCCGCCAAGCCTGCAAAGAAGGAGGGCTAAGCCATGGCTATCGCACTCTTGGATAAAATCAGCGCCGAGCAGACCGCGAAGACCGCCGAGAAGAACTTCCCCGAGTTCAAGACCGGCGACATAGTCCGCGTCTCCATCAAAATCAAGGAAGGCGACAAGTTCCGCGTGCAGGATTTCGAGGGCAGGGTCCTCGCGATCGACAACGGCAGGAAGAACGTCGCGGCCAACTTCACCGTCTCCCGCGAAAGCTATGGCGTGAGGGTCGAGAAGCTCTTCCCCTTCCACAGCCCGTGGATCCAGGCGATCAAGGTCGTCAAGAAATCCCCGAGCTGGAGGACGAAGCTCTACACCGAGCGCACGTTCTGCTCGCATAAGGCGGTCCGCAAGATCGTCAAGAAGTAAGGACTCAGCACGGAAAATGTGGAACTATTCCGACACGATGCTCGACCACTTCCGCAATCCGCGGAACGTCGGGAAGATCGAAAAGCCTGATGGCGAGGCGACCGTAGGGTCCCTCGCCTGCGGTGACGCTCTGAAGTTCCAGTTCCGCCTAGGGCCCGACGGAAGGATAGCCGAGGCCAAATTCCAGACTTTCGGCTGCGCCAGCGCGATCGCGAGCTCTTCCGCGCTCACCGAAATGGTGATCGGCAAGACACTCGACGAAGCGAAGACAATAACGAACCAGCAGATCGCCGACTACCTCGGCGGCCTGCCGCCGCAGAAGATGCACTGCTCCGTGATGGGCCGCGAGGCCATGGAGGCGGCGATAAAGAACTATGAAACCGGCAAGAACACCGACCGCAACCTTGAGGATGAACTCCTCTGCACCTGCTACAACGTGTCGGAAAACGAGGTCCGGCGAGTCATCACGGAGAACCAGCTTTCCACCGTCGAGGAAGTGACAAACTACACCAAGGCTGGCGGCGGCTGCGGCAAATGCATACCGAAGATACAGGCCATACTGGACGAAATCAACGGGCGCTCCTGATTGCGCCGTTCGCCGTCTGGATGGTGCTCATGGCGTTCCTGCCGGGAACGGCATCGGGTTACGCGGCGCGATCGGCGATTGTCGCTGCAATATTCCTGTTCCTTCTCCACAAGAACGGATATAACGCGCGCGCAAAGGAGCTTTTCGGGAGAAGCACCCTTATCTGGGGCTTGACGGCGGGAATCGCCACCGCTATCGTCTGGATAGCGCCGGAAGCGAGCGAATGGTACAGGACCCACCTCATAATAGGCTACCGGGAAATTCCGGGGACAGTCCCCGAAAGTCCGTACAACCCTCATGTCTGCGGCTGGGCGCTCACTTTGGCGAAGCTCGCCGGCAGCGCGTTTGTCATCGCGCCGGCAGAGGAGTTCTTCTACAGGAAATTCCTCTACAATTGGGCCGGAGCGGACAAAAAGGCTTTCTGGATAACGGTAGCCCTTTTCGCGCTGGAACACGACAGGTTCCTTGTCGGGGCGATTGCCGGAATAATCTATGGTTATGTAGCCATAAGAAAGAATCTGAAATCTGCCATTATGGCACATGTGACGACAAACTTCGCGCTCGGGGTCTATGTGATCACCACAGGAAGCTGGGCATTCTGGTAAGGAAAATGGAAACGCGCGAAATACTGGGAGTGAGGGCGCGGGTCGCCAAGACGTTCCGCGAACGTGCGAAAGGGCTGATAGGCACAAAGACCCTTCCACACGGCGAAGGGATGCTAATCGAGCGCTGCAACGCCATACATACTTTCTTCATGTCCTTCCCAATCGACATTGCGTTTCTCGACAAAAACGGTGCCATTGTACGGCAAGTGCGCGGCGTAAAGCCGTGGCGGCCGTTTGTCTGGGGCGGCTGGCGTGCCAGGATGGCACTCGAAACGAAAGCCGAAAATATTTGATTCGTACGTTTGACTTCGGCAGGCGGAATTTGGTAAAATACTCAGAACATGAGGAATTTCTTCAAAGGGGTGCGTAGGCACATAGGACGTCTGGATGCGCAGGAATTGCGCAACCAGTACAACCTTATCGCCGACGAAGCCGAATTCCTCGAAACTCTTTTCGAGACGAACGCGGAAGGCATAATCGTGCTCGATGCCGAGGGTGGCGTGTTGCGATCGAATCCTGCGGCAAAAGCCCTTCTCGGCATGGAGCCGGCCGACGCCGTAAAAACGATGTCCATCCCGCTCGGCAAAGCCTCCAAGCGCGAAATCACAGTCACCTATCCAGAAGAGAAGACACTCGAAACGCGCACACTGCCGATAAAGGCGGGGACCCTTGTGTATCTAAGGGACATCACGGCCGAGAAGGCGCGCACGGAAGATGAACTGCGGATAGGGGCGACCAGGGCGGTGAGGGAACTCGCGAGCGGTGTCGCGCACGAGATAGGCAATCCGCTCAACGCGCTCGGGCTCAATCTTAGGCTAATCGAGCGCGAACTGCCCGCAGAAAGCCCCAGCCGCGAGCCTGTCGCGCAGTGTATAAGCCTTGTGGAGCGGCTCGACTCGATACTGAAGGGATTCCTCAACGCGCTAAGACCGTCCCGTCCGAACCTCGCACCCGGCAACATAGCGCTGCCGCTCAAAAGCTGCCTCGACACCCTGAAGGCGCAATTCGTCGGGCGCTCGATAGCGGTATTCCTCGACATCCCAGCCGCGCTGCCAACCGTCGCGCTCGATTCCGCCCAGATGGAACAGGTCTTCTTCAATCTACTGAAGAACGCGCTCGAGGCTATACGCGACGGAGGAAAAATCGAGATCGCTATTTCGGCGGACGACAACGATGTGACGGTATCTTTCTCGGATGACGGACTCGGGATGGACGCAGAAACGCTCGCCCACCTCTTCGAGCCGTACCGCACGACGAAGGAGCACGGAACCGGACTAGGGCTCATGATTTCAGCAAGGATCGTCCGCGACCATGGCGGCACGATAGACGTGCAGTCGCGCGAAGGTTGCGGAACGAAATTCACCATACGGCTTCCAAGAATCGAACGCAGAATAAGGGCATTGGGAAATGGCTAGACGCAAGTTACTCATAGTGGACGACGAAAGGATGACGCGCGACGTGATGGCGCGGCTCCTCGACCAGAAATACGAAACCATCACCGCGCCGGACGCGGAGGCCGCAATCGAGATCGCGAATGAGAATCCCGATCTTGCGCTGGTCCTGACAGACTACAAGATGCCCGGCATGAATGGCATAGAGCTTATTGCGAAAATCAAGAAGTCGAATCCATCAACGGCTGCGATACTCATAACCGCATTCGGTGAAATATCGCTCGCAGTGGAGGCGATGAAGGCGGGAGCGGACGATTTCGTCGAAAAGCCGATAACCGATTTCGCCCGCTTCGAGCTCACCGTCGAGAAAGCCATAAGCAAGCACGAGCTGGCAAGCAAGTCGGTGCGTCTCGAAAAGGAAGTGGAAAACCTCAAGTCGCGCATCGCGGCGACAGAAGGAATCGAAAACATCACGGGACGCTCCGAGGCTATGCAAAAGGTGTTCCGGCTGACAAGGCAGGCGGCCAAGTCGAACGCGACCGTGCTGATCGAAGGGCCTTCGGGAACGGGCAAGGAACTGGTGGCCAGGGCGCTCCACAATCTTTCGCCCAGAAAGGACGGCCCATTTGTCGCAGTCGAATGCTCCGCCCTTCCGGCGACTCTTCTGGAAACGGAACTCTTCGGATCGATCAAAGGCGCCTACACCGATGCGCGCGACAGGCCTGGATGCTTTGAATCGGCAGACGGCGGCACGATATTCCTGGACGAGATAGGCGAAATCGACCAGGCGGTGCAGGTAAAACTTCTGCGGGTCCTTGAAACCCGCACATTCCAGAGAGTCGGCGAAACCGTGCAGCGGAAATCCGACTTCAGGCTGGTCGCGGCGACCAACAGGAATCTCGCCAAGCTCGTTGCCGAGGGCAAATTTCGCGAAGACCTTTTCTACCGCCTCAATGTCATTGATATCCATATGCCGCCGTTGAGCGAGCGTCCAGGCGACATCGCCCTTCTCGTTTCGCGATTCATAGGCGAGTTTTCCAAGGCAAACGGCTCGCAAGTGACTGGCATAGACGCGAAAGCCATGAAAGCTCTCGAAGACTATCCCTGGCCAGGCAACGTCAGACAGCTCAGGAACGCCATAGAGAAGATGGTCGTCCTCTCTGGCGGCGGAAAACTGACAATCGAGGACGTTCCTGTCGAGATAGCGTCGCACAAGGCCGCGCAGGATTCCGCAAGCGCGATTCCGGACGGGCAGACGCTCGCCGACTCGGAGAAGGCAATAGTCATGGCCGCGCTCGAAAGGGAAAGAGGCAATGTCACGGCAACGGCCAAAGCGCTCGGGATACCGCGCAGGACCCTGTACAGGCGGCTTTCAAGCTGGGGGGTGAAGTAAAATGGAATACTCGCCGCCGAATCTTCCTGGCATCATCATTACCGACTTCATAGGAGAAGGCGGAATGTCCAAGGTATGGAAAGCCTACGACCAGAACATGCGCAGAATGGTCGCGGTAAAAGTGCTGGACAGAGAACTGACGAACCCAGAAGACGTGAAATGCTTCGTGGCCGAGGCAAAGATCATGTCAGAGATAAACCATCCCGGATTCGTCCGCTGCTACGGGCTTAGCCAGTTCGGTGGAACGTGGTATTTCGTGATGGAATATGTCGACGGCTACAATTTCGGCGATCTTCTGGCGCGCAAGCAGCATCTCTCCGAGCCGGATTGCATACTGGTGTGCGAATCAGTGGCCTCGGCGCTCTGCCATGCGTGGGAAACCTACGCAATTGTCCACTGCGACATCAAGCCGGACAACATAATGATCGACTCTTCGGGCACGGTCAAACTTACCGACCTTGGCCTCGCGCACCGCTATGAGTTCATGAAGGAAAGCGACATCAAAGTGTCAGACCATGTGCTCGGAACGCCTGCATACATCTCGCCGGAACAGATTTATGGCGACGTAGAACTCGACTGCCGCGCCGACATCTATTCTCTGGCCGCATCGCTATACCATCTTTCAACAGGTCGAGTACACTTTCCGGGCCTCGACAACGAAGACACGATGAGGGCCCACTGCGACATGTCGAAACAGGCGCCAGACGTCCGGACCTACCATTCGCTCTCGAAGGGATTCGCCCAGATGCTCGAATACATGCTTGTAAAGCAGCGCGACGAAAGAATATCTTCCTGGCGCGATGTCGCCGCCATGTGCACGGCCGTGGAGAAAGGCATGACCTTCTCCGCGCGGGAGAGCAAAGGCGTCTCTTCAATGCTTCTTGCCGCCGAACCGTAGAGGAGCTCCGGCAGCGAGTCCGCCTAGGCTGCAGAGTCGTCATCCAGCGCGACAAGGAGCGAATCGGGCGTGATGAATTCGCCCTTCTTCCTCAGCACTATTATGCGCGATATGAGCGCGGACTCGAAATCGGATATCCTTACGCCGTTTTTCCTGTCCTGAAGAATCCTCACCAGATCGGCGACGGTTACGGTGTATCTCGATGCCGGCATTCTGACGAAGAGCCTTGTGAACGCAGAAAGCACGTTCGCTATCGGCCGCACCGCGATTTCCAACATCCTGTAGTATGGCGCAATCCTGAGGCTTCTCCTGAGCGGCCTCGCCGAAAAGAAAAGCTTAGGCAGGAATTCGCCGAGGTAAAGGAGTGCGAAAGCCGCCGCAAGGCTCCATGCGAAACGTCCTGAGGAGGAAGATCCGCAGACGATCCCGGAAAGCGCCGCGGAAGCCGACGAATACACCACCGCCGCAAGGTTGTTGCCAACGAGAAGGCTTGTCAGTGTCATGGACATTCTCGCAACGGCCATTGAAAGCATCCTGGCCGAACGACTGCCTTCGCGCGCGAGATGAAGGACCCTGCCGCGGTTCACGGAAAGGAAACCGATTTCCGTTCCCGCGCAAAAGCCGGCCAAAACAAGCGCGGCGACCATGAGGAGGAAAAGGAGTATCGTCATCCGTGCTCCTCTGTCCTCTCGACTGCTTCGTCGGTTTCCGCGATCAATTCCTCGTCGCTGTCTGTTTCGGGGCGCGAAAGTATCTCGAGCCTGACCTGTGTCACGCGCCTTTTGCGGCGCTTGAGGATTGTCGCGCGGCAGCCGTCCGCCTCGATCTGCTGGCCGACGTGTGGAATCCTTTCGGCGTGAAACTGAACCCAGCCGGAAAGCCTGTCCGCATCCTCCGCCTCCAGTTCTATGTCCAGTTCCCTGTTTATCTCGTCAAGCGATGCGCGCGCATCAATGACGTAGGTATTGCGCGATTCTTTCAAAATCTGCGGCTCGTCCTGCGATGCGCCAAAAACTCCCGGACCCAAAACAAGCTCAAGAATGTCGTTGATAGTGATAAGTCCGGCCGTGCCGCCATATTCGTCAAGGACTATCGCAAGCGGTTTCTTCGACTTGCGGAAGGTAACTAGAAGGTCGTCGAGCGTCACCTGCTCCGGCACGAAAAGCGCGTCCGACATCTCGCCCGTCTTTGAATCTATCACGCCCTCTATTGCATCGGGAGTGCGGCGAAAGACCGGCAAATGCGAATGCCTCGCGTTCGCCAGGGCGACGCGCCTCGCCTCCTCGTCTAGATCTATGTCGTATCCTTCGAAATCGACTCTCGGCGTCATCTCGTCGTTGGCGTGGATTTCAGAAAGCCTGAGCACTCCTTCTATCATGTCAACATCGGCTTGGACAATGTCGCCCTTCTCGGCCGAGGATTCGAGAACCGAAACGAGTTCACCGTCCGACAGCGCTTGGCGCTCCTTTTCCAGCGCGCCCGAGAACGCCTGCGAGAATAAACGGAATGCGATGTTAAACGGGGTGAGAAGCCACTTCCAGAAGAGCATCAGCCTTGCGCACTTCCCGGCCAGATTTTCCGCATAGCGAAGGGATATCTGCTTCGGCATCACCTCGCCGAAAACAAGCAGGAAAAACGTCATCACAGGCACAGCCAGGACTCCGCCCCAGCCGGGGAGAAGCCTTGCGAAGAGCATATAGCCGAGCGTCGCTATCGCGAAGTTGACGAACGTGTTGCCGACGAGCAACGTGGAAAGCAGCATCGCCGAATCCTCCATGCACCGCGATATCGCGTCGTCTTCTTTCTGCGATCTTCCGCGTATGGACGCGCGCTGTGCGCCGGTGAGCGAGAAGAGCATCGTCTCCGAGCCGGAGAAGAACGCCGACAACACGACGAGGACGACCTCGGCTATGGCGATGGCCGCCGTCAAGGTGAC
>JAGCPM010000024.1 GCA_017965685.1 Kiritimatiellia bacterium
CATTCGAACCTGTATGTCTGGCCGGGCATTGGCGCCACGGCGTTCTTTATTCCCTTGTCCTTGAGAATCTGTTCCATTGCGGCGACCTTGTCGTCCTCGCCGTGGACGGCGAAGGCGTGGCGGACATTATCCTTCACCTCGCCTATCCAGTCCATGAGACCTGCGCGGTCGGCATGGGCGGAAAGCGCGTTTATGACCTCAACCTGCGCCTTGAGCTCGACATCCTCTCCGAAAATCCGCAAGGGATTCTGCTTCTCGACGACACGGCGGCCGAGCGTGTTTTCGGCCTGGAAGCCGACGATGAGGATTATGTTGTCGGGATCAGCTACGCAGTGCTTGAGATGGTGGAGCACCCTTCCGCCCTCGCACATTCCGGAGGCTGCGATGATTATCATCGGGCCTTCCTGTCCGTTAAGCGCCATCGACTCTTCGGGAGTGCCGACGAACTGCATTCCAGGATATTCGAGGGGATTCTCGCCGGCGGCAATCATCGCACGAGCTTCGTCGTTGTACACTTCGCGGTGGTTCTGGTATATGCGCGTGGCCTTCTGGGAAAGCGGCGAGTCTATGTAGACTTTGACTTCGCGCGGAACCTTTCCGCGGCGACGCAGGCGGTTCAGGTAGTATATGATCTGCTGGGTGCGGCCGACCGAGAACGCCGGTATTAACAGCTTCGAGTTGTGCCGGTCAATGTACTTGAGATACTTCTCGAGCCGCAGCTCAACGTCATCCGCCGAAGGATGGTAGCGGTCAGCATATGTCGATTCGACGATTAGGATGTCGGCTCCGGCGGGATATTCGTAGTGGCGGATTATCGGCTGGTCAGGCTGGCCCAGATCGCCCGAGAAGAGCAGACGGTGGTTGTGCCCGTGGTCGCTCCTTATGTCGAGCTGCACGAGGGCGGAGCCGAGGATGTGGCCGGCGTTGAAGAATTCGAGCGTGATTCCGCGCGCGAGTTCACGCGGCTCGTGCATGTGCGTGGGAACGAAAAGCTGCATCGCGATATCGACATCCGATTCGTCGTAGAGCGGCTCGAAGAGCTTCTTTCCCTCTCTGCGGCGCTTCTTGTTGATGTATTCAAGATCGCGCTTCTGCAGAAAGCACGAATCGCGCAGCATTATGTCGCAAAGCTCCGTTGTGGACTGGCGGGCGAAAATACGGCCTCGGAAACCCTGCCGCACGAGCTGCGGAATGTTGCCCGAATGGTCGATATGGGCGTGGGAGAGAATCACATAGTCGATAGTCTTCGGATCGACCGGCAGATGACGGTTCTTCTCGAACGCCTCTTTGCGATGGCCCTGGTAGAGCCCGCAGTCGAGCAGGATGCGCTTTCCGTTCGCCTCGACGAGATGCATCGAGCCCGTTGTTGTATGTGCGGCACCGTAGAACGTTATCCTCATCGCCGGTTCCTCCTTTCCTGCTACAGCGGCCTGGAATCGCTCGGCATTGTCCATCCGCCGCGCGGCGAAAGGCTGACGGGACCGGTTTTTGGACCGTCCGACATGCAGTTGCGCTTGAACTGCTGGGAGTGGAATCGGCGAATGAAAACGCCAAGCCACTTTTCGATCGTCGGCCCGTCGTAGGCGCCATCAAACGCCTGGCGCGCGAGACGGAGAATCTTTTCCTTCGAGGCTCCCCTTTCGATGAAGTGGTACAGGAAGAAATCGTGGAGGCAGTACGGGCCTACCTTGTCTTCCGTGACCTGCGCGATCGTGCCGTCCGCGTTCGCCGGCAAAAGCTCGGGCGAAATAGGAGTCTCAAGAATTCCCCCGATAGGCTTGGCGCATTCGGGATGCTTCGCGCCATACCACGCGGCGACTTCGCGGACAAGGGTCTTCACGACTCCGGCATTCACCGCATACAACGACATGTGGTCGCCGTTGTATGTGCACCAGCCCAGCGCGAGTTCGCTCAGGTCGCCAGTGCCTACTACAAATCCGCCGACCTGATTCGCTTTGTCCATGAGGACGAGAGTCCGAACCCTCGCCTGTGCGTTCTCGTAGGTCGTGTCGTGCGGCTCCTCGCCGCGTCCCAAATCCCTGAAATGCCTGCGGCAGGTAGGAACGATATCAATCGTCTCCAGATCGATACCGAGCGCTTTGCAGAGTTTGTGGGCGTTGCCTTTCGTGCGGCGGGTTGTGCCGAACCCGGGCATCGTATACGCGTGGATGCCCTTGCGGTCGAGGCCGAGACGGTCGAAGGCTTCGACGCAGACCAGAAGCGCAAGCGCGGAATCGAGCCCTCCGGAAAGCCCGATCACGACATCCTTGCAGGGAATCGCCTCAAGCCGCGCGGCAAGAGCAGCGGACTGTATGGCGAAAGTCTCGGCGCAAATTTCCGCTCGCGCGGCCTTGTCTTCCGGAACAAAAGGATTTCTTTCGATTGGGCGAAGAAGAGAACTCTTAGGCTTGAGCGCTACCGGGGCTGCGATGCAATCCGCAGGCACAGGAATGCCGCGCGCATCATTCCGGAAACTTTCGGACCTGCTTCGCGCGAAGTCAATATATTCGGTATCGACGTCAGCGACGATCATCGCAGACTCTCTTAGGAAACGTTCGCTTTCCGCGAGAACGCTACCGGACTCTGCAATGATAGAGTGTCCGGCATATACGGCATCAGTCGGCGATTCACCCGCACCGGCACCGGCATAGACGTATGCGGCGACGAGGCGCGACGAAGCAGCCTTCACCATATCACGCCTGAAAGCGGCGGAGCCGGCGGTTTCGCATGAAGAACCGAGATCGAGTATGACATTCGCTCCGTGCGCTACTAGACGTTGCGCCATAGGATCGCACAAAGCGAAGTCGTCACCGATTACCACACCGACCTTGACGCCGTTGCATATGTCAAAGACCTTTTCATCGCCAGCGGTCCCGCTCGCAATTACGTAGCCGCCGCCGAAAACAACCGCGGCCGCACTGGACACCCCGCAGGCGCATCGCGCGGGAAGTCCAATTACGGCGAGCATTCCGTCGGGAACGGCTTTCGCGATCAACTCAAGCGCTTCCTTGCACGCATCAAGCACATCCGGCCTGTATGCGAGATCGCCTGCCGTGCACCCCACAAGCGAGAGCCCTGGAAAGGTCAGCACTTCCACGCCCTTTTCCGCCGCCTCCGCCACAAGACGGACTATGCTCTTCGCGTTTTCCTTGACGTCGCCAGGGAAAACCCTCGGCGTCGCCGCCGCCACTCTAAGATATTCTCTCATACAATCAATCCTTCAGAAAGCCTTTGGCGTTAAGGAAATCCCAAACGCGTTCCATCCAGTTGTAGCTCGCCGTATCCGGCGACGCCTTGTTATGGAAGCAGTGCCCGCGTTTGACGAGCGTATGCAACTCTCCCTGGATGCCCATGAAGCGGAGTTTCTCCCACGCCTTGACGGAATTCATCGCCGCCCATCCATCCGAGTCGCCATGGAGGAAAAGCATCGGCGGAGTGGAAAGGTCGAACGCGAACTCGGGTGCCAGCACCGCGTCATCCTCGTTGCCACCTTTTGCGTTTTGCTTTTCAAGTCCGTCAGTGAGCGAATATGCGGGATAAATGCAAATGGCCCACTGGACGTTGGGCTTTATCCTGTCGATGTCGTCTATCGGCCAATAGGCGTTCGTTTTGGAGGTGGATGCGCAAAGAAGCGCGAGATGTCCACCGGCGGAAGAACCCATTATTCCTATGCGATTCGGGTCCAGACCGCGCGCAGCGGCCTGAGACTTTACGATGCGGATCGTGCGCTGGGCGTCCTCCCATGCGGTCACGTGCTTGGCGAGGTTCTTCGGGCGAGGATGGCGATAGTCGAGCGTGACTACGGCCATACCCTTTGCGTTCAGGTAGCGGCGCAGCGGCGCGACTTCATACCGGTTGGGGTTTGAGTTGTTGTACGCTCCGCCGGACCATATAATCTGAATCGCCTTCGTCGTGAGATTGGAGGGAATATGCCATTCGATGTATGGCGTAGTCTGGTGTTCCTGTGCGTCGGGCATCTTGCCTGCCGGCCAGACGTCTTCCTTGGCGTATATGGCGCGATCGTCATCGGAGTTCCAGCGCCCGAGAAGGTCCACCTCCTCGCCGAGCGGACCGAGATATCCCATCTGGCGCATGAACTCGACGGCGCGGTCGAAACCGTGCGCGCCGTGTCCTTTGTCCGGCACGATGTGCACCTCGGCCGGAATCTTGCGTTTGCGGAGTTCGCGGTATATGAGCGTCGAGGCGACAGGAGAATAGTTGTCGTTACCGCCGTGCATAAGGCACATCGGGCATGTCTGCGCGTCGAACTTGAAGCATGTATCGAGCTTAGCGTCAACCATTCCGCGCCGCGTGTTCGGCTTGCCGTAGCCGTCGGTCTGCACAAAGGCAGGCGCGAATACGCAAGCCCAGTTCACATTGCATGGCGTCGCGTCGAGTTCATCGACCGGCGCGTATGCGCTCGTCATGGAACTGGTCGCCAGCAGCGTCGCGAGATGCGAACCCGCGCTCATCGACACTACGCCGATCTTCTGAGGATCGAAACCGCGCTTCGCCGCCTCGGCGCGAACAAGCCGCACCGCCCTCTGGCCGTCCTCCCAAGCGGTCTGGTAAATCGGCAGGTTCTCCGGCCACGGAGTGCGGTAGACGAAATTGACGCACTGGAAACCAAGCGAGGTCAACTTCTCGCGCCAATAGCATATCAGCCCAACATCGCAGCAGTTCTTGTACGATCCGCCCGAAATCAGGATCATGCATGCGCCGTTTGGATTCTCCGGGGCGGCGAACCAGTCCAGATATGGCCTGCGCCATTCGTCGGCATTGAAGTCTTCTTTGTTCGACACGTCCGTCATCGCCGCGATCTGGTGCGGCTGCGCGTCCGGCATCTTCCCTTCAGGCCAGACGTATTGCCTGTCGGCATAGGAATGAAGAATGAAAAATGAAGAATAAAGAATTGCGGCGAGAGCTATCGCTCTTTGGGCTTTGAACTTCATCTCAGTCCTCCTTCGATATGCGGCGGAGGTATTCGCCGTAAGTCGACTTTCCGTAACGCTCCGCTATCTCGCGAACCTGCGCCTTGTCGATCCAGCCGCGCGAATATGCGATTTCCTCAATGCAGGAAATCTGCAGTCCCTGACGATCGATGAGCGCACGGACGAAATTCGTCGCGTCAGCGAGCGATGCGTGGGTGCCCGTGTCGAGCCACGCGAAGCCGCGGCCCATTGTCTCCACGCTCAGCCGCCCCTCCGCGAGATACTCCTTGTTCAGATCGGTTATTTCGTATTCTCCTCTCGCGGAAGGCTTGAGCGTCGCAGCCTTTTCCACCACATCGTTCGGATAGAAGTATAGCCCTACGACAGCATAATTCGAACGCGGATTCGCCGGTTTTTCCTCAAGTGAAACGGCCTTCCCTTCCTTGTCAAACTCTACGACTCCGTATCGCTGCGGATCGCTCACGCGGTATCCGAACACCGTCGGCTCCTTGCGCACGTTGGCCGCCTTTAGGAGCTTCGGCAGTTCGGCGCCGTAGAAAATGTTGTCGCCCAAAACGAGGCATGCGTCATCTTCGCCCAAAAACTCGCGCCCAAGCACGAACGCCTGCGCAAGACCGTTCGGGACTTCCTGGACCTTGTAAGAGAACTTCATGCCTATTTCATGCCCGTCGCCGAGAAGCCGCTCGAAGTTCGGCAAATCCTCCCTCGTCGAGATTACAAGCACCTCGCGTATTCCAGCGAGCATGAGCGTCGAAAGCGGATAGTATATCATCGGCTTGTCATAGACCGGCAAAAGCTGCTTAGACACCACCTTCGTCAGCGGATGGAGCCTTGTTCCGGCCCCTCCCGCAAGTATTATGCCTTTTCTTGCCATATTCCGTTCTCCTTTCGTTCGACATACGCTATGACCGGCTTGTCGGCCTCCAGTTCAACTACATTCTCCGTAGCCCTGTTCAAGGTTCCGGACCACAGATTATCCAGCGAAACACCGTCGAGCGGCCATTCGAGCCCGGCCGACGAAACCTTCGTGCCCTTCTCTGGCGCGAAGACGGAAACTGCCGCGCCTTTCGCCACTGGAATCGCGCGCCGTCCCGTCACGCAGACAAACCGGCCGGTGTTCGTGACCATCTCGACATGCACGCCCTCGCGCTCGAAGTCTGTCAGGCGGAAGATATTGCCGAGCGCATGGTCCTCGCGCTTTCCGGTCGCTCCGAATATCGTTATTTCGAGCGGACGGTCCTCTATCTTTTGAGTCAGGAACCGGTATGCCTTCGCAAGGTCGTTCGTTTCCTGTTCCGGAACAATGGAAAGCCTGTCGCCGAGCGCGTCTTTCTGGGCCTGTGAAAGGCCGTCGCCGTCGCCGACCACGTAATCGGCTCCTTCCGCCGGTCTGTCGCATGAAACCAGGACCGCGCCTTCTCCGCGCAAGTCCTCCATAAGCCTCGCCGCTTCCGCGCGAGGCGCCTCTCCCGCAGCGAGTATGACGCCCCGCCGCACCGGCATCATTCCCCCTTTTCCAGAGCTTCCAGCCGCTTGTAGAGAGCTTCGATCTCTTCAGTGATCTTCATTATCTCCGGCCCGTTCTTCTTCAGGGCCTTGAGATGCTTGACATACTTGGCGGGGCCGCCCTGCCTGTAGCCGGTCTTTGCAACGATCTTGCCTTCCGCATCGAGTATCAGCGCGGTGGGGAAGCCTTGTATGCCATATTTTTCGACGAGCTTCGGATTCGCTTCCTTCGCGCGCTCGCTGAGAAGTTCCTTGTCGGAAGGCGAGTCAACGTAGAGAAGCACAAAATCGTCCTTCACGCCCTTAAGGAATTTTTCTTTGGAAAACACTTCCTTGTCAAGGCGCTTGCACCAGCCGCACCAGTCGCTGCCGGAGAAGCAGGCGTATACGAGCTTGCCCGACTTTCCGGCCTCGGCCAGCGCCTCGTCGTAATTGTCGGTGAAGCCGTTGGGCGTCGAGTTCGCCGCCTGTGCGATAGCCGCGGCGAATGAGATGAGCATAAAGAGTATCTTACGGTCCATTGTTTTTCCCCTTTCAATCCATTACATCCGTAACCAGTCCGCGCGCGACCTTGTGCGCGGCCTTCTCGCCGAGAAGCCTCGACACTATGACAAGCGCGAAGAGCATCGCCGAGCCGGGTGCCTGGCCGGTTATTACGTTTCCGTCCTCTACGACAGGCACGTTGGCCGACGGCCTGTCGAGATCGATGACGCACGAAGGATAGC
>JAGCPM010000025.1 GCA_017965685.1 Kiritimatiellia bacterium
CCGCACCACGAGAACGAGATCGCCCAGGCGGAGGCCGCCACGGGCAAGGAGTTCGTGAAGACGTGGATGCACTGCGCCCACCTGCGCGTGAACGGCGAGAAGATGTCCAAGAGCCTCGGCAACTTCTACACTTTGCGCGACCTGATGGAGAAAGGGTGGAAGGGACGCGAAATCCGCTACGTGCTCATAAACGCGCATTACAGGAGCGGGCTCAACTTTGCTTTTACGGCCCTAGAAGACGCGAGAAAGGCGCTCGCGAAGATTGATGCGTGCGTTGAGAAGGCGACCGAAGGCGAGGCGCCGGAATGGGCAAAGGCGAGGCTTGCCGAATTCACGCAAGCGGTGAATGACGATCTCAACATGCCCAAGGCTTTTGCGGCGCTCTTCGAGCTCGTTCGCGAGACGAATGCGCACGGCGGCGGACCGGTCCTGGACGTGTTCAGGAAGATGGACGAGGTGCTAGGCGTCATATTCTTCGGCAAAGAGGAAAAGGCTGCGATTCCTGCGGAGGTACAGGCGCTTCTCGACCGCCGCGCAGAGGCTCGCAAGGGGAAGGATTGGGCTGCTTCGGACAAACTGCGCGACGAGATAGCCGCGCTCGGCTGGGCTGTTAAAGATTCGCGCGAGGGCCAGACCTGCTCCCCGAGATAGCGGACTTCTTCCGCCGCCGGGTCAGGTCAGTTTGATTGATGCCCAACAGCCTTTGCGCCAGCGGATTATTTCGCCGGCGCAAATGATTACAACGTAGGCGACCATGGTTGACCAAAGGGCGGGCATAGTATTGTGGAACACGCTGACAGCCCAGACCATCGGCAGCCACAGCCCGAATGCGACGGCCAGCATCCACCACAAGACGAACCTCGTGTCGCCCGCGCCCTTGAGTGCGCCGGATATTATGACATCGGCCGCATCGAACACCTGCCAGGCCGCCATCAGGACGAAAAGGGTGAATCCGAGAGATAGGAATTCTTCGCGCACCGATGGATCCGCCGCGAACAGCGAAAGTATGGGGCGGCAGAAAACCACGGCGAGGACTGAAAGTATCGCCACAAACCCCACTCCAAGCGCAAGGGTCCTCATCGCGTCGCGATGTGCCGCCGCAGAGTCTCCGCGTCCTTGTGCCTGCCCTACAAGGGTTGCCGCGCCGATTGCAAAACCTTCCATTGGAGCGAACAGCATGTAGTTCACGGAGAAGCATGCGTTGGAGACGGCGAACGCCACATCGCCCGCCTTTCCGGTAACGAACACGAAAATCGTAAAGGACAGCATATTGAGGACCGTGTATGCGCCCGATGGCACTCCGAAGCGCAAAATGCGTCCGGCCAGCGGCAGGAGTTTTGGCTTCTGTGCGGACCTTTGGCTTGCAAGTTCGTTTTCGGCGGCCGATTCGCGCCGCGCGACTGCGGCCAGGACGAGCCATTGCAGCGCCGTGGCGGCCACTGTAGCGTAAGCGGCGCCGGCAATGCCCATGCGAGGACAGCCAAGAAGACCGAATATCAGGAGTGGATCGAGTACCGCGTTGAAAACGTTGCCGAGAATGTTCACCCAGAATACGAGCCTCGTCCGTCCCTGTCCGGTGAAATACGCTGAAGCCGACATCTGGAGAAACAGGAACACTCCGCCGGCGGTGACGATTCCGTAATAGGCCGTTTCGCGCGAAAGGACTTCCGGCGAATCGGTAAGCCGCTCTAGAAGAATCCTGCCCGCAGGAACGAACAATATGGCGACTGCTCCGAATGCGAGCGACAGCATTGTTCCAACCTTCAGGCAGGCACGGCACATGCGTGAGTCGCCGGCGCCGTGGTACTGAGCGATGAACGTTCCCGAATAGGCAACGATAGACTGGAAGAAACCGAGTATGTTGAATGCGAGGATCGACGCGGGCAATGCGGCCTCTAGAGACGCCATC
Organism: Kiritimatiellia bacterium; assembly: GCA_017965685.1. Classification (GTDB taxonomy): domain Bacteria; phylum Verrucomicrobiota; class Kiritimatiellia; order RFP12; family UBA1067; genus UBA1067. The sequence continues at coordinate 1,910 of JAGCPM010000025.1, forward strand.
GATTCGCGGGCGAGGAACGCGCGGTCGACGAACTGCATGACCGCGTTGTTCACCATGCCCAGCGCAATCGGCCAGACAAGCTTCAGTATCCTAAAGTACTCGCGCAAGCGCTTCTCCGAATTCGGAGCACTTGACCTCCGTCGCGCCTTCCATCTGTCTCGCGAAATCGTAAGTGACCGTCTTGGCGGCGATGACCTTGTCCATTGCGGCTATGATGCGGTCGGCGGCGCCCGTCCAGCCCATGTAGCGGAGCATCATTTCGCCGGAAAGTATCAGCGAACCGGGATTGACCTTGTCGAGGCCGGCGTATTTCGGAGCCGTTCCGTGCGTTGCTTCAAACACGGCAACGCCTGTCTGGTAGTTGATGTTCGCTCCTGGCGCGATCCCAATGCCGCCGACAGTTGCGGCAAGCGCGTCCGAGACATAATCGCCGTTGAGGTTCAGCGTGGCGATCACGTCGTATTCTGCAGGTCTCGTGAGAATCTGCTGCAGGAACGCGTCGCAGATGCAGTCCTTCACTACGATGTTGCGGCCGGTCTTGGGGTTTTTGAACTCGCACCACGGTCCCTTGTCAATCAATGTCGCGCCATATTCCCTTTGCGCCAGTTTGTAGCCCCAGTCGCGGAACGCGCCTTCGGTGAACTTCTGGATGTTGCCTTTGTGGACGAGCGTCACGGATTTGCGGTCGTTCGCGACGGCGTAGTCAAGTGCCGCCCTGACGAGACGTTCGGTTCCATCAATGCTGACCGGCTTTATGCCGATCGAGCTCGTTTCGGGAAAGCGTATTTTCTTAACGCCCATTTCGCCGAGAAGGAACTTCTTAACCTTGTCGGCATCTGGCGTCCCGGCCATCCACTCGATTCCGGCGTAGATGTCTTCGGTGTTCTCGCGGAATATCACCATGTCGGTGAGTTCGGGCCGCTTGACAGGAGAGGGCACTCCCTTGAACCATCTTACAGGCCTGAGGCATACGTAGAGGTCGAGCTCCTGGCGCATCGCTACGTTGATGGACCTTATGCCGCCGCCGACCGGAGTTGTAAGCGGACCCTTGATCGAGACGAGACACTCGCGGCACGCGTCAAGCGTCTCTTTAGGGAGCCACTCACCAGTTGCTTTGAACGCCTTTTCGCCGGCGAGCACTTCCTTCCAGTCGATCTTTCTCTCTCCGCCGTATTCCTTTTCAACCGCGGCGTTCCACACCCTCATCGCCGCGCGCGTGATGTCGGGGCCGGTTCCGTCGCCCTCGATGTACGGAATAGTCGGGTTTGCGGGAACTTTCAGGGCTCCATTCTCTATCGTTATCTTTTCGCCCATTTTCTTTTTGCCTTCTTCGCGTATTTTTGGGTCTGTCACTTTTTACGGTTGTCCACCACGCGCTTAATCTTGCCTTCGCTTCTCGGCAGTGTTCCGGGAGCGAGAAGTTCGACGCTCGGCGAAAGTCCGATGACCGACTTGATGGTGTCGATCACTCTGTGGCGGAGTGCGTCAGGATGCTGGTATACGCCGTAGTCGAACGCCTCTGGAGTGACTTCGACCTTTATCTCGAAGAGGTCGAGAGTCGAGGTCGAGGAAAGGTATATCATGTAGTGCGGAGCGACTTCCGGGACCTTCATCAGGCAGGCCTCGATCTGGCTCGGGAAGACGTTCACGCCGTGGACGATAAGCATATCATCCGACCTCGCGTGTACGCGGTCCATCACACGCATTGTCCTGCCGCACTTGCACTGCCCGGTCTGGAGACGCGAAAGGTCGCGCGTGCGGTAGCGGATCATCGGCGTTCCGAAGCGGTCGAGCGTGGTGAGCACGAGTTCGCCTTCTTCGCCGTCAGGCAGCACTTCCAGCGTGTCCGGGTCGATGATTTCTGGATAGAAGTGGTCTTCCCAGATGTGAAGTCCGCGGCAGTGTTCGCAGTTTCCTGCTACGCCCGGCCCGGCGATTTCGGTGAGGCCGTATATGTCGTGCGCTGTTATGCCGCTCAGCTCCTCGATCCTGGCCCTGATTTCGTCCGTCCAGGGCTCTGCGCCGAAGATGCCGTGCTTGAGTTTCGTGTCGCGCCTGAAATCGATGCCCATCTTGTGGGCGACCGTGGCGAGGTGCAGGAAGTAGCTTGGCGTGCAGCATATGGCGGTGACGCCGAGGTCCCTCATCAGCATTATCTGCTTCTGCGTGTTGCCTGCTCCGATGGGAAGCACTGCGCAGCCGATCTTCTCGCCCGCATAGTGCGCGCCGAGACCGCCGGTGAAGAGCCCGTAGCCGTAGGAGACCTGCAGCACGTCATTTTCGGTGATGCCGTACATTGCGAGGCATCGGGCCGCGCCTTCGGTCCATATCTCGACGTCCTCCCTCGTCGCGGGAATGCAGATCGGCTTGCCGGTCGTTCCGGAAGAGCAGTGGAAGCGGGTGATTTCCTTCATCGGCGCGGCGGTGAGGCCGAGCGGATATTCGTCGCGCAGGTCGGTCTTTACCATGAAGGGGAACTTGCCGAGGTCGGCGAGCGTCGCGAGGTCGCGCGGCTTCACGCCTTTCTCGTCGCAGCGCCTGCGGAAAAGCGGCACGCGTTCGTATTCGTAGGGAATGAGTTTCTGCAGCTTTTCGAGCTGCATCTTCCTGAGCTCCGCCACTGGCATGAAGTCAGGCTTGCTTATGGATTGCATCTATCGCCTCCAGCAGTATTCTCGTTTGTTCGTCGGTTCCGACGGTTATCCTTATCCTGTCGCCGGTCTTCGCTCCGGCGAAGTATCGTGTAAAAATCTTCCGTTCCTTAAGCGCTTCGAACGTCGCCTTTGCGTCCGGCCCGCCTTCCGGCGGCTTCGCGAAAACGAAATTGGCCTCGCTGGGCGGAACGTCCCAGCCGCGCTTCTCGAGTTCCTTTGTCAGGAATGTGCGGGTCTTCTTTATCTTCGCCGCATTGCGCTTCATCCAGCCCTGGTCTTTGTAGGCGGCGAGTGCTACGGCCTGCGCTATCGCGTCAACGTTGTACGAATCCTTGACCTTGAAAAGGGCGTTGATCAGGTCTTTCGGCCCTACGGCGTATCCAACCCTGAGTCCGGCGAGCGAGTAGCTTTTCGAGAAAGTCCTCATCACGATGAGGTTCTTGTTCTCTTCGGCCGTGGCGAGCCGCATCGCGTTGTCGCGCGCGAAATCGGCGTAGGCTTCGTCGACTATCACGACTCCCTTGAAGCGTTTGGCGAATTTCGCGATCTCCTCGACCGGCGCGAAAGTGCCCGTCGGAGCGTTCGGATTGGTCCAGAGAAAGAGCGAACATTTCCTCGACGCCTTCCAGGGCACGTCTCGTATCGCGGCAAGTGTCTTGTAGAGCGAATAGCTCGGATCAAGCGATCCTATCGAGCCGTCGTTTTCCACGAACGCCTTGGCCGCCAGAGAAAGTATCTCGTCGGAGCCGTTGCCGACGAACACCCTGTCGGCGGTGGTGCCGTTACGCCTTGCTATGGCTTCGCGCAGTTCTGTGAAGTTGGGGTCGGGATACCGCCTTAGACGGTCTGGATCGAACGATGCGAGGATCTTGGCCGCCTTCGGACTGGGCGGATAGGGATTCTCGTTGGTGTTGAGCTTGACGACATTCCCGCATTTAGGCTGTTCGCCCGGGACGTACGCCTCGAGCCGCAGCACGTTTTTCGCTATTCTCATGGTATCATCTTCCAGAGCGGTTCGACATCGCGCACTAGCTCCGCGCTCGTCATGCACGAATGGCGTTTGAGCAGTATGAAGATGTACGTTTCGTCCGATGTCCGGCTGACTACCTCTTTGTATCCCGTGGCGCCTTCCTTGCGCATAGCGTAGTCGAGCATCTTTATGTTGTTGCGGAGTGTCACGGTCTGGGTGAAGAACTTTGTGCTGAAATTGTTGGGGCTAGCCGGATCGCCGGATGCAATCGGAATGCAGTTGAAAAGGTACCATCCGTTGTTGGCCACGCTTACCATCGTCCTTCCGCCCTGACGGCTGGTCTCGACCGTTGCGCAACCGGCCAGCAATACGGCCGCGCCAAGAAACAGAAGAATTTTCTTCATTTCAAGACTCCCGAAAGCTGTATCTCTTTATATGTGACCACGTATGGGATCGGGACGGGCAGGTTCAGCCCCGGTATCTCGAACATCACGGAATCGTAGTTGTCGTAGACTAGTGTGTGCTTTTCCTTCCGCCCGGTCTTCTCCGCATAACTCATGAATCGGGCCTGCAGTTTGTCCATCGTCACGTCATCGCGGAAGAACACCCACGGACTCCACCTGTTAGGATTGGCGTTGCCGGCGCAAAGCGGCACGCATCCGAAAAGGTACCAGCCGTAGTTAGAGACTAAAACATGCTCCTCGCCGGACCTCATCAGTTCGGCACGGTCTATGGAGAAGCATCCGGAAAGGGCGATGGAAAGAGCGCATGCGAGAAATCTGGATGCGTAGCGGAGAGTGGCGGATGCCGGCGATGTCTCGGAAGCCTTGCCCGCCCGCGGATCGTCTGTTCTGGATTTTACACTCTTCATGACATTCAAAACCCCGAAGGCATCTTTCGCGTGATTTGGTGGAGAAGAGGAGATTCGAACTCCCGACCCCCACGTTGCGAACGTGATGCTCTACCAACTGAGCTACTTCCCCGAATCACTGAAACGGTGCGTAGTATATCATATTCGACCCTCTCCGCGCAAGGGGGTATTTTCGGTTTTTTGCGATTTCTCGTATTTTTATTATGATGGGTCATTGTGTTGAACGGAGAAATATGATATAATAGCAACTGAATGCTTGAGAAAAGATTATGCACCATGTCATTAAGCTACAAAAAACTCTGGAAACAGCTGATTGACCGGGGAATGACGCGCACACAGATGCGTCTTGTCGCCGGTATATCGACTTTTACCCTTGCGAAACTTTCCAAGGGTGAGGATGTGAACATCTCCATTCTCGTCAAGATATGCGACGCGCTCGGATGTGGCATTCATGACATCGTGGATAGTGTCCCGGAGGTACGTACATGAGCAAGACGTCGTTCAAAGCATTTTGCGTGGAATTCTATGCGAACCACACTACGGCAAGATCGAGCCCGAGACGTTCATCCGCAAGAACGGTCGGGATCAGGAGGTGATCGCGTAATGGCGGGAACATGCGAAGACGCCCTTGGCGCGCTTTCGGAGCGACTCGGGATGCCGCTCGAATTTCACGACGGTTCTTGTTCGTTCAACATCGGCGGTCAGCCGTTTACGATAACCCGCGACGACGAGCAGGACAGGCTCGTCGTTTCGGCGCTTGTCGCGGACGACCTACCGGACGCGCCGTCGCGCCAGTTGACGGCAGATATTCTGAACCTTGGCTTCGGGATGATGCTAGAGGGACTGCCGGCCGTGGGGCGCGATCCGGAGACGGGGTTCCTCGCGGCATTCACGCTCTATCCGTGCTCGCGGCTTGTCGCAGCGGAATTCCCGGACTCGTTCACGCAGTTCGTTTCCTTTGCCGCCCGCCTCGCCGAGCGCCTCGAAGCCGAACGCGGCGCGGCGGCCTCCGGCCAGGCCCGGGAAGAGGTGGTATCTCACCACGACATGCTGTCAAGCGGCTATTTCAACGTGTAGCAAGAGTTCACCGCCTGACGGCGGGATAAGGAGAATGACATGGATGATACTACTGCGGAAAAAAGAGAAGAGGCCATTGCCGGGCTCAATGCCGCGCTCGCGGACTTGGAAAGCGGAGATGGCCTTTCACGCTTCCTCGGCGGGCATGGCTTCATGAGCCGCCGCTTCGAGTTCGAATGGAATGACGCTCAGCTTGAAATCGACTTCAGCCTGCCGTATGCGCGGGTTCTCTCCGGCGAGGAGTCGCAGAAGGACGACGACGCCGAGATCGGCGCGGCTATCCGGATGGCTATACTGCTCTTGACCGTCGATGGCCGGAAAACCGATTGCGCAGACTGGATGTCCGTGAGCGTCTGGGCGGATGAAAGCGGAGCGGGATATTCGATTCGGGATGCACAGGGCGAGCTTGTCGATTCCGGCGACGACTGGTCGGGACTCATCCACCGCCTTGAATCCGCGCTGGGCGAGAGCGAGGAAGAACTGGCCGTAATCTGGCCGTAATAAGGAGGGAAAGTCAAAATTTACGCTTGACATCGCTGCGCCAGTATTGTATACTATGCGCAAAATTTGGGACAGGCAAGAACATGGCAAGCAAACTGTTGATAGTGGAATCGCCGGCGAAGGCGAAGACGATAGGCAAGTATCTTGGCGGGGATTTCCTCGTCAAGAGCTCGGTCGGGCATATCCGCGATCTGCCGAAGGACGACGGCTCGATAGCGATTGCCAAGACAGCTGACGGCGGCTGGACGTTCACGCCGAAGTACGAGATCGGCGCGGGCAAGGAGAAGGTCGTAGCCGAGCTCAAGGCGGCCGTGAAGAAGTCGAGCGAGATATATCTTGCGAGCGACCCCGACCGCGAAGGGGAGGCAATAGCCTGGCACCTGAAAGAGGTGCTCAAGGCTGTCGCGGGCGCCAAGCCGTTCCATCGGGTCACGTACAATGAGATCACGAAGAGCGCGGTGACGAAGGCCATAGCGGCGCCGCGTGACATAGATATGCCTCTTGTTGACGCGCAGCAGGCCAGAAGGATTCTCGACCGTATCGTCGGCTACCGCGTATCTCCGCTCCTCTGGAAGTACATACAGTGCGCGAACAACAGAACTCTTAGCGCTGGCAGGGTGCAGTCCGTCGCGCTCAGGCTGCTCGTGGAGCGCCAGAGAGAGATCGATTCCTTCAAGCCGGAGACGTATTTCCTGCTTGGCGTGGAGGCCAAGAAGCGGTACGCGAGGGAGCTTTTCATCGCGAAACTTTCGAGGTTCGACGGCGAAAAGCCCGCGATCGGTAGCAGGCAGACGGCGGACAACCTGCTTCTGGATCTCTCCGGCGCGCAACTGGAGGTGGTCGATGTCAAGTCCACGCCGAAAAAGCGCCATGCCCCGCCGCCGTTCACGACCTCCACGATGCAGCAGGCGGCTTCGAGCTTCCTCGCGATGTCTCCAGGAAAGACGATGTCGATAGCGCAGGAACTCTACGAGAAGGGCCTCATAACGTACATGCGAACGGACTCCGTGAACATCTCGGAGGACGCGAGAAGCGCGGCGAGGAACTTCATCACGGCGCATTTCGGCGCAAAGTACGTTCCGGAAACGCCGAACTTCTACAAGTCCAAGGAAGGCTCGCAAGGCGCCCACGAGGCGATAAGACCCACGAGCGTTGATCTGACCCCGCAGACCGCGCGCCTCGAAAACGGTGCGGCGAAACTCTATGCGCTCATCTGGAACAGGTTTGTCGCGAGCCAGATGTCCGAGGCCCGGACGACCGTGCGCACCGTGGCCCTCGCGCCCCGCAAGCCGGCGCTGTCGCACGAATATCTTTTCACGGCGTCAACGACCGACATCAATTTCGACGGATTTCTGGTGTTGAGGGCCGACGCAAAACCGGGCAGAGCCAAGGCCAAGAAGGAAGAAGGCCAGGAAGATGACGATTCCGACGAAGTCGCTTCGCTGCCGCCGCTTTCAAAGGGCGAGATTATAGAGGCGAACCGCTGGATAGCCGACGAGAAGCAGACAAAAGGTCCAGTCCACTATTCCGAGGCCTCGCTCATCAAGGCGCTCGAAGAAAACGGAGTCGGCAGGCCTTCCACCTATGCGGCGACACTCGAAACGCTCAAGGCGAGGGAGTATGCGAAGAACGAAAAGCGCAAGCTGGTGCCTCTCGAAAGGGGAATCCTCGTCTGCGACTGGCTCGTGAAGAAGCTCGCCGCGCTGTTCAGCGTTGGCTACACGGCGAAAATGGAGGCGGAACTCGACAAGGTCGAGGCGGACAAGGAAAGCATGGACTCGATGCTTTCCGGCTTTTACGCGAAGTTCCTGGCGGCGCTCGAAAGCTGCCGCGAACCGGCTCCGGACAAGAAGAAGTTCGAATTCGTTTTCGAACTACTTTCGGGCGTCTCCAAGTGGCGGCCCGCGACGATTGAAGGTCGCAGGAAGTACGACGACAAGGCTTTCGTCGA
>JAGCPM010000026.1 GCA_017965685.1 Kiritimatiellia bacterium
CGATACTGACGGGATTTCTCGGGTCCCAGGCGCAGGTCGATTATGTAAGGCGTTTCGTGAAGGCGTTCAAGCGGCCGGGAACGATCGTGTGCATCGACCCGGTGATGGGCGATTACGGCCGGCTCTACCCGACCTACAGCGAGGACCTCGCGAAGGCCATGCGGGGTTTTCTCGATTTCGCCGACATACTGACCCCCAACCTTACCGAGGCGTGCGTCCTGGCCGGAACGGACTATTCAGAAAGCCTGGATGACGCCGCGCTGGAGAAGATCGCGGAGAAGCTTTGCAACGGGCGCGACGTTAAGGTCGTCATTTCCGGGATTCCGCGCGGAGACTCTCTGGCCAATTTCGTCTACGAGAAAAGTAAGCCGCCGAAGATTGTTGTCGAGCCGAAGATAGGCGTGGACAGAAGCGGCACTGGCGACGTGTTCTCGTCCGTGATATTCGCGGACGCGATAAACGGCGCACCTTTTGCAGAGTCGGTGGAGAAGGCGAGCCGTTTTGTGGCGCATGCGGTTGCCAAGTCGATTGAATTCGGTGCATCCGCCAGAGACGGACTTGCCATAGAGGAAGTCCTGGGCGAGCTGGTTCCTTCAGTCTTTTAAAGCTGTCTGCGCGCCCAGGGCGGCGAAGCGGCGATCCACCGCCGAATATCCGCGACCGATTACTTCCGCGTTCTTTATCACGCTTTCTCCCTTCGCCGCAAGCGCCGCAATGACGAGCGCTATCCCCGCGCGTATGTCGGGCGACGAGAACGTTCCCGCGTAAAGTTGCGACCTGCCGGTTACGACGACGCGGTGCGGGTCGCACTGGACGATCTTCGCCCCCATCTGCTTGAGCTGGTCAACGAAGTACAGACGGCTCTCGAACATTTTCTCGAAGAAAAGGCAAGTTCCCCTCGTTTGCGACGCTAGGACTATGAGCACGGACATCAGGTCGCTCGGGAATGATGGCCAAGGCCCATCGGAAACGGCCGGTATCGCGTCACCAAGGTCGTAGGACATCTTCCTGTTTTTCTTCGGAACCATCCGCAAGGTGCGCTCCGTCGCATTTATGGTCCATGTCACGCCGAAGCGACGGAATGCACCCGAAAGAACCTCAAAGGGTTCAGGGTCTATTCCGGTGCGGATGAGTTCTCCTCCCGATATTGCGGCGGCGGCTATGTAGCTGCCGGCCTAGATGAAGTCGCAGCCCACCCTTGCCGTGCACCCATGCAGTTTTTCAACGCCCTCGATGCGGATGAGGTTCGTTCCGGCGCCCTCTATCTTGGCTCCCATCGACGAGAGCATTCCGGCAAGGTCCGCTATGTGCGGTTCGCAAGCGGCATTGTAGATGGTTGTGACGCCTTTCGCCAGCGTGGCGGCCATCATGATGTTCTCAGTCGCCGTGACGGAAGCCTCGTCCAAAAGTATCTTCGCGCCTTTAAGTTCGCCCTCGAGCCGGAGAGATTTTCTTCCTGCCGAGGTCTTTGCTCCGAGCGCCTTGAATCCGGCGAAATGGGGGTCGAGCCTGCGCCTGCCTATCGCGTCGCCTCCTGGCGGCGGCAGAGACGCCTTGCGCGCTCTTGCGAGAAGGGGCCCGGCGAAGAGGAAACTTGTTCTCAACTTTGAGGCGAGCGATTCCGAAAGACGGACGCTCTTCAGCTTCGGGATGGAAATCGTGACCGTTGAATTCTTCAAGTCTCGTGCGACTGTCGCGCCGAAGCTTTCGGCCGCCTCTAGCATCACCGCCACGTCGGCGATGTCCGGCACGTTCTCGAGCGTGACGGGTTCATCCGCGAGAAGCGCGGCCGCGATCATCGGCAGCGCGGCATTCTTGTTGCCGCTTATCGCCAGCGATCCGGAAAGAACCTTCCCGCCTTTTATGGAGAGAGTGGACATCAGGAAAGTTTGTCCAGATTCTTCGTTTCGCCGAACACGATGAGCTTGTCGTCCGACTGCAGCGTGTCGGAGGCCTGCGGGATTATTACCTTGCGCGGCTTGGCGATGTCCTCGTCCGCGCGCCGGATGCACAAGACCGTAACGCCTGTCGCGTTCCTGAAATCGCTTTCGGCGAGCGTTTTGCCCCTGACACCGTCGGGAACGTCGATCTCCGCTATCGAATAGCCTTCCGAGACTTCGAGGAAGTCGATGACCTCGTGGTTCGCTATCGAGCGGGCAAGACGGTGCGCGCTGTCGCGGTCCGGATAGATCACCGAATCCGCGCCTATCTTGCGCAGTATCTTGCCGTGGAGTTCGCTTGTCGCCTTGGCAACCACGTTCGGCAAGCCTAGCTCCTTGCAGTTCGCCGTGGCCATCATTGACGCCTCGATGTTGCTGCCTATGGCAACGACCACCAGGTCGCATTCGCCGCATCCGGCCTCTTCCAGTACGTGCGGTTGCGTAGCGTCGCCCTGGAGCGCTGTCGCGAATTCGCTGGCGTTCTGCATCGCCGGGCGGTTGCGGTCCATGAGGAGCACTTCCGTCCCCGCATTGGAGAGCGATTCCGCTAGGCTCATCCCGAAACGCCCAGCGCCTATTATTCCTATTCTCTTCAGGATTCAAGTTCCATTCTCTTCGCTTCCCTCACGAGCCCCTGCGAATACGGATGCTTCGGCGAAGTGAAGAAAGCCTTGGGATCGTCCGAAGTCTCGATTACGCGGCCGTCCTTCATCACGGCGAGTTTCGTGGCCATTTGCGAAACAACTCCAAGGTCGTGGGTTATGAGAAGCACGCCAGAATTCGCCCTGTGCAGCTCCTTCATCAGCCTCAGAACCTGCGCCTGTATCGTCACGTCAAGCGCGGTCGTTGGCTCGTCGGCGATGACAAGATCGGGTCCGAGCATCAGAGCCATCGCTATCATCACGCGCTGCTGCATGCCTCCCGAGAGCTCGTGCGGATAAGCCTTCGCCTTGACTGCGGGGTCGGGAATGCCGACCTTGCCGAGCCACTCCAGCGAAAGCTCCTCAGCCGCCTTCTCGGTCATCTTCTCGTGCAGTCGTATAGTTTCCACCAGCTGCTCGCCGATCCTGTGCAGGGGCGAAAGCGAACCCATCGGGTCCTGGAAAACCACGCCGACCTTTTTGCCCCTCAAACCCTGCAGCCGCGGCAACGGCATCGTAAGAGTGTCTTCCCCGTCGAGGAGTATCCTGCCTTTTGGGTAGAACGCAGGCGGACTCGGCAGAAGCCTGGCCACGCTCATGGATACGGAACTCTTGCCGGAGCCCGATTCGCCGACTATGCCGAGAACCTCGCCTCTGTCGAGCGTCAGGTTCACGTCTATCGCGGCCTGTTTCACGTCGCCTTCGTCGTTGCGGAAGGAAACGTCCAGATCTTCAATCTTCAGTAGCATTTTCATCCTCCTTGTGTTTTGCCAGAGTTCTTGCCGCGAACGCGGCGGCCTTGTCGTAAGCCTGGTCCATCGCCGGCAGAAACTTCGTCTCTCCACGCCAGAATGGCAGAGAGCCGAGTCGCCTGAGAACATGCGATGAAATCTTTTTCACGGCGCCACCTCCGCCATCGGTATCCCCCTTAGTTCAAGAAGCCGCCAAGGGCGCATTGAGACTTCCTCGCCGATGAGTTCCAAAACGGCGAAAGAATGTTTGCATGGGTTCGCCCAGTCGGGGCAGCTGCATTTCGTCGTCACGTCGTAAACGTCCTCCGCGAGCTTGCCGCCGGGAAAGAGGTCGCATTTCTCGTGCCTGAACGCCTCCTCGACCTCCAGCGGAAGATCCCCGTTAACGAGCCGCGCCACTACAGCCGGGTTTGATTTGAGGCGCTTCACTATCCTTTCGCGCGCCTCGCCTTCAGGTGCGCGGAATGCAATCGAAACATCATACGGGCCCGGCCTGAGCCCTACAACCTTCGCATCGACATTGCATCCGTTGATGTCTAGTTCTACGACCTGCCCGCCCGACGCGTAGACTTTCGCCCTGCCATACCTGCCGCCGACATCCTTGCAGGCCACCGAATCCATCCAGCGTTTCTCCCACCAGGCCGCCGGCAGGCCGGACCCGGCCCCTTGCAGCCGTATCCCCGCCGCATAGCGTGGAAATCTTGGCGGGTATCGTTTCTTCCTGCTCACTTCGCTCCGTCCACCGTGAATTTCAGGAGGTCGGTCATGCAATCGAGTCGCGCGTCGTAGGTCGAGGTTTCTTTCAACACGCCGAAACCGAACGCGCAGAACGCCCCTTTGACGCCTGCGTTCTTCGCGCACTCCACATCCGTCCAGTTGTCGCCGACCATCCAGTCGCAAGGTGTCAGCTTGTGCCCGGCCTTTTCCGCGCACATCTTCAGCGGAAGGGGAGAAGGCTTCATCTCTGGACAGTCGCCGCCGGCAATCACCGCGTCGCCGAAGAAATCCGTCATGCCCAGATGCTCCAGTATGGCCTTTACCGCGAAGTTGGGTTTCGCGGTGTTTATTCCGAGCAGCCAGCCTTTCGACTTGAGCGTCTCCAGCGTCTCGATAACGCCGGGATACGGCGCCACGTTGTCAAGCGAATGCTCCGCGTAGTGCGACCTGAACGCATCCCAGAGCCGGTCGCCTTCTTCCGCCATCTCCGGTATGGAGTGCACGAGAAGATGTCTCGCGCCGAGTCCGACGTGCTTCGCTACCTCGGATACCGGAATCTCGCAGAGTCCGAATTGCCGGCGAGTGTGGTTCACCGTGGCCGCGATGTCGGCCATCGAATCGACGAGAGTCCCGTCCACATCGAAAAACGCCGCGTTCATTCAGCCACCTGCCCCCCCTCTGTCCTTGAGCTGCCTTTGGCGGAACGCCTTGATGGAGAGATATTCGAAGAATCTCTTGACGCTTTCGCGCAAGGTCTGGAAAAGCGCGTAGAGCCCAGGCACGAGCAGCACTCCGAAGACTACCGACGCGAGCATTCCGAAGAACTCCGTTATTCCTATCGCGTTGCGGCTGGCCACGCCCGCGCCCGGATAGCACCATTTCGGGAAGAACAGGTTCATGCACATCGGCATCGTGCCGAGAAGGGTGGTGAGCGCCGTCATGAGTATCGCCCTCAAGCGTTCGCCCGCCGCCGCGCCCGCCGCGTCCACAATGGAAAATCCTTCGTTTTCGCGCTTGTCTTTCGCGAACTCGACGAGCAGTATCGCGTTCTTCGAGGCGAGTCCAACGAGCAGCACGAGTCCGAGCTGCGCGTAGACCGAAAGCGAAAGCCCGAATATCTTGAGCCCCACCAGCGCGCCGAACGTCGCCACGAATATCGAAAGCATCACGGGCAAGGGAATTGTCCAGGATTCGTACTGCGCCACGAGGAAGAGGTATCCAAAGAGTATCGCGAGCGCAATGAGCGGCGCGGCGGACCCCGCATTGCGCTGCTCCTGGTAGGTGATGCCAGACCACTCGTAGCCGAAGCCCTCTGGAAGCTCGGCTTCGAGAAGGGCCTTGACGTCCGCCATTACCTGGCCGGAAGAAACGCCGGGCATTGGCATGACCTTTAGAGCTGCCGCCGGATACATCTGGTAGCGAGACATCGTGCGCGGGCCGATTTCGCGGTGTATCGTTCCGAGCGAGCCTACGGGAACCATCGCACCCGTATCGGAGCGGATGTAGAGGTTCGCGACCGCTTCGGGCGAGGATCGTCCAGACCAGTCCGACTGCACCGTAACGCGGTTCACCTGCGTTCCGAGGTTCACGTCGTTGACATATCGCGAGCCGAGGTAGTTCTGCAGCGTCGCGTACGCCGTGGCCACGGGAATATGGAACATCTCCGCCTTGGTGCGGTCGATCTCCAGCCTGAGATGCGGCGTGCGCGCGGTGAAGCCCGAGAACGCGACCATGACCGATGGAAGGGCGTTGAGTTTCACCAGCATCTTGTTCTTCACGTCGTCGAGCAGCATCGGATCCGTCGATTCCTTGGACTGGAGCCTCACGTCGATCGAGTTGTCCATGCCGAGTCCCGGAATCGCGGGCGGCGCGAAGGCCTGTACCGACGCTTCAGGTATCTGCGAGAGCCTCTGCTTTATTGCGGGCGTCAGGTTTTTGATCCACTGCTCCGGTCTGCGGCGCTCGGACCAGTCCTTGAGCTGGACGATCATCGTGGATTCGTTCTCGCCCCTGCCGCCGACCATCGAGAAGCCG
>JAGCPM010000027.1 GCA_017965685.1 Kiritimatiellia bacterium
CAGCATATCCGCCGTCACCTTTGCCTGGTACACGCCCACTTCGTCCAGCGTCGCCTCCGCCGCCTGGCCGAAGAACAGGCCCGACGTCGGCAGCGACGACATCTGGTTCGACACCTACTGCGCCACCATCGTCAGCGGCGGCACCGCCCACAACAAGGTTCCGGACGAGGCATCGCTCCTCGTGAACATCCGCTACACCGTCCCAGGCGACGAGGACCGCATTGAGCGTTTCGTCCGCGAGACGACCGGACTCGAAGTCGTGCGCGAGGCCGGGTGCCAGCCCTTCGTCTGTGACAGGAACGAACCAATCTTCGCGCGTCTCGCTGAAACCATGCGTCATGTCTGGCCGGACAAGGACATTGGTTTCACCCGCATGACCGGCGCAACCGACGCGCGCCACTTTGGTCGCTCGAAAGCCCCCATCGCCGTCCTCGGAATCGACGGCGGCTGCTGTCACACCGACGCCGAGTGGGTCGGCCTCGCGGGCATCGGGGAAATGGCGCAAGTCATCTGCGAATTCTGCCAGGGCTGAGGCACCCAACCATCTCGGCGACTTTATGCTGCCCGCTGCGCGGGATAAGCAATGTCACGAAATTTAAAATTTCAAATTTCGTGACATTCACGATTGACATGCACGGAACAAGGTGGTACAATGTGAAATATGACTAATATTTCCAATGCTGAAAATCTTAAATCCGCACATTTTGTCGGTCGAAGGGAGTATCTTGACGACCTCGAATCGCTTTGGAGAAAAGCGACGAGTTCCCTTATCGCCTGCCGTGGCAGACGGCGCATAGGCAAATCGACGCTGATACGAGAATTCGCCCGACGGACTTCCAGTGCATACATTGAAATCGAGGGCATGCCGCCAGACAAGGAAATGACAAACCAGCGGCAACTTGACCATTTTGTGAAGTCACTTGCGGAGCAGACTGGTGCATCAAGCGAGCCAGTATCGAGCTGGATTGAGGCGTTTCACCGCCTTGAAGGACAGATTGACGAGGGAAAGCGCACGGTTGTCCTTTTGGACGAAGTTTCGTGGATGGGAGGGTACGACGTTAACTATCCAGGTGCGCTGCGTACGGCGTGGGAGACTTATTTCCACCGCCACCCAAGACTAATCGTCGCCGTGTGCGGCTCAGTCTCGGCATGGATCAGGGAGAACATTCTCAACAACACCGGCTTCACTGGAAGATTCTCGCGCGACTACGTCCTCCCCGAATTAAACCTTGCGGAATGCGCTGAATTCTGGCGTGGAGCCAAAGACCGGATTTCCGTTCGCGAGATATTCGACGTACTGTCCGTAACGGGCGGCATTCCCCGCTATCTCGAAGAAATCGACCCCGGGCTTTCCGCCGAAGAGAACATCAGGCGAATGTGCTTCTCGACGAACGGAGAGCTCTACAAGGATTTCGACGCAATATTCAGCCCGATATTCGGCGTGGAAGTGGAGTTCAAGCGACGCATCCTGGAAGCACTGGCGGACGGGCCGATGTCCGGTGCGGAACTGTCCGTGCATCTAGGTTTGAAACGGAGCGGCCGCATGGCGTCCGCGCTCCGCGAGTTGAAGGATGGCGGCTTCCTGTCCGATGATCCTGGGCTCAATCCCGCGACAGGCGAAAGCGTAAGAACTGGAAAATATCGCCTGAAGGACAACTACACCCGTTTCTACCTAAAGTACGTGAAGCCTCGGAAACCGCAGATTGAGGCGGGAAGTTTCAGGTTCACATCGCTTGGAACCCTGCCAGAGTGGAACGCCGTCATGGGGCTTCAGTTTGAGAACCTGATTGTCAACAACGCGATGTCCTTGATTCCGTATCTTCACCTTGGCAACTCAATCGTGGAATCCGCCGCTCCCTACCGTAACATGCGGCGTGACGCGAAAGGAGCAAAGAGAGGATGCCAGATAGACCTTTTGATACAGACCCCCATGACGGCATACGCCGTGGAGATTAAGCGGAAGCGGGAAATAGACGAGTCAATCATAGCCGAGATGAAAAGCCGCATCGACAGGCTTCCACTGAGAAAGGGAATGACGCCTCGTCCCGTTTTGGTGTACGATGGGGATTTGGCTCCTTATGTCGAAGGTTCGGGCTATTTCGACGCCGTCATTCCGGCGGCAAAACTCATAGGCAGATAGACCACGATTCCCCTCGAAAAGTATTGCCAAAAATAAAGCGTTGCCAATGACCAACAGTGCCATGGATTTCTTTTGGATGCAAAGGTATGTCAGTCCCCTTCCCTGATTCTTCAAGTGCGTGCAACACGTTGCGCGTATCCTTCAACGACCACAACGAAGTGCAGTCGATTCGCGTCGGCGCGGCGGAGTTCGCCACCGGCGGCGGCGACTTGTGGACGGCGGAGTTCGCCGCTTCAGGCGACCTGTCGAAACGCATCGCGGTGCGCGCCGGTGAGGCCGCATCGTTTGAGCGAGAGGAGGACGGCGCCTTCATGCGCCTCCGCTGGCGCGACATCCCGCTTGGCAGTGAGCGCGGCGTCCTGAACGCCGTCGTGGAAATCGAGAATTTGCCCGACAGCGCGCAGCGCTGGAGCCTAGCATTCGACAACCGCTCGGCCTCATGGGCGCTCTTCGAGACCTCCTTCCCACGCCTGAACCGCATCATGCGCAATGGTGAGGGCGACGCCATGCTGCCTAGGAAGGACCATGGCGCCCGCCTCTTCCGCGCACTCCGCGCCCAGCCGGAGCCGGCGCGCTTCGACTACCTCGGCCATTTCCCCATGGTCGCCGCCTTTTTCATTGGCGAGACCGGCCTCTACGTCGCCGCCGAGGATCCTGAATTGCGCCTCAAGAGTATGGTCGTCGAGGGCGAGC
>JAGCPM010000028.1 GCA_017965685.1 Kiritimatiellia bacterium
AGCCTTGCCGGAGAATATGCCGACCTCGTCCAGAAGGATGTCCGCCTCGAAACGGACCGGCGATACGCGCTTGAGTTCGATATCAGTCCAAGCCTTCGCCATCGGCACTTCATCGTGCTCGGTCTGTGCAATAATCTCACGGCGGCGGATCCTCGCGTGGCCTATGTTGGTGCGGAAGGCGGCGCGCCCTTCGCGCGGGGAATCCAGTTCCAGCGCAACGTGCAAGATGTCGCCGCGCCACTTAAGGAGAAAGTCTTCTGTGCTTGGTGTCTGTTTCATGAGACTAGCGATGGCTTTGCGTACCTGAGGCCGATTTCGAGTCCGCGAAGCTCGGCGAGTCCTATAAGCCTGCCGCCGTAACTGTAGCCGCAGTAGCACTTCTTGCCCTTGAGTTTCGCGAGCTCCTCGTCGATCTCCATGAGCCGCCCGTGGTCCGGCCGCACGACGATCTTCTCGCCGCGCCGCTTCTCCTCTTTGAGAAACTCCTCGAAAAGTTTAGGGATGTTCGTCTTTCCGCAGAGGTGGCACTGCGATTCGTGGAAAACCATGTCATCCGTGTACTCGAGATTGCGGAAGTGGCAGAAGAACACTCTCTTGCCGAACTTCTTCATTATCTCGACCGCATCGTTCGCGGGATCGCCGCCCAGCGAGCCGGTGCAAAGCGTCAGGCCCACGTGCTTCGACGGGCACTCTTTGTACATCTGCGCGATGTCCTTCGCGTTGGAGAGAATGCGCGGCAGTCCGAATATCGGGTGCGGGGGATCGTCCGGATGGATGCACATATTTACGCCAGTCTCCTCGAGGACGGGGGAAATTTCGTTGAGGAAATCATACATGTTGCGGCGAAGCTGCGCGTCATCGATTCCCTCGTACGTCTTGAGTTGCGCTAGGAATTCCTCCGGCGTAAGGTCGTCGACGGTTCCGGGAAGGCCGCAAAGGACAGCATCCGCTATGCGCTTCTTCTCCTTGGGTGGGAGCTTCTTCCAGAGCTTCGTCGCCTTGGCGATTGTGGCCTTGGAATATTCCTTCTCGGCGCCTGGACGCTTGAGGTAGAAGAGGTCGAAGCCGCAAAGCTCGTACTCGTTGTATTTGAGGCATGTCGAACCGTCGGGAAGAGCATACTCCAGGTTGGAGCGCGTCCAGTCCAGAACGGGCATGAAATTGTAGCAGACCGTCTTGATGCCGCACTTGGCGAGGTTGCGGAGAGTCTGCTTGTAGTTCGCGATGTACTTCTTGCAGTCGCCGGTGCGCTTCTTTATGTCCTCGTGCACCGGCACGGACTCCACAACGCTCCATGTCATGCCGGCATCCTTGACCTTTTTCTGGCGAGCCTTGATCTCGGCTACGGGCCACACCTCGCCAGGCTTGCGCTCGTAGAGGGCGGCCACGATATCCGTAACTCCGGCCTGGCGGATTTCCTTCAGCGTTATGGCGTCTGCATCGCCGTACCATCTCCAACCTTGTTTCATCTTGTACTCTCCTTGTTACGATTTACGGGTATTATACCATTTTTTCGCGCAAGTGTGAATACCCCGCATCGATAAAAATACCGCCGTGTTTCGCGCACGGCGGTATTGGATTCACCAACACAACACAATTGAAGGAAATCACTCAGAACGAAAGCGCGAGGGCAAGACCGCCGTACACCTGGAAGGAATCGTGGTACTTCTTGTCGGGATCGTTCCCTTCGCTGCGCCAGTCCGCGTTGTAGTTGCGGGCCGCATGGCGCATGTTGCGGTCGAAGACGTAGTCCGAACAGGCCACGTACGCGGAAAGAGTCAGGCACTCGCAAATGGCCCACTCGGCCGTCAGGGAGGCGGTCGTATCCATCAATCCGGCATGATCGAAGACCTTGTTGTCGGGATCGTTGCCGTAATCGCCGAAGTATCCCTTGGTGCGCAGGGAATTGCCGAAACCCTGCCCGACGGCGGGACGGAGCGTCACCACCGGATCCTCCTCGTCGCCGACGATCGCGAAAGTGTGACCTAGCTCGAGGTTCACGTACGTGCCGTTGTCGGCCATGAGGTCGCGCTCAATTGCAAGCGTAGGCTCGAGCCAAAGGTCGCCGAGCGAGAGTTCAAGGTTGAGATACTGCGTATCGTCGACCTTCCTCGACGTGGATACCGATCCGTCGTCAAACTCCTTGTTCCCGTAGCGGCGGATGTATTCGTAGATGTAGTTGAAATCCACGGAAAGAGCACCAAGATCCTCGGACAGGTCAAAGTCATGGCGAAGACCTACGATCGCGTCGAGCGTCGTCCACTTGCCGGCGCGGTTGCCGTATTCGCCGCGCTTGCCGTTGCCCTTCGTGACGTCGAAAATCGACTCTACACCGAAATAGAGCGTGTCGAAGAACGAGATTTCGGCGCTGGGCGTGAGTATCGGGTCCTTGCCGTCCACGACGCCATACGTAATGTACTTGGAATCGAACGCCAGACCGAACTCGGCCGACACTATGGGCGTTTCCTCTTCAGCAAGCGCGTCCTTGGCGTCGTCATCGACGGCACATCCGGGGCACTCGCACCTTTCGGCCGCGCACTTGCAGTCGTCGCCGCACGAACACGCCGTATTGCCGCACTTGCAGTGGTCGGCGAAAGCGCCGGCCGCCAAAGTTGCTGCGGCTATCATTGTCATTGTTTTCGTCGTCATTGTTTGTTTCTCCTGTTTAGATTGTCCATTCAGTCTTCCGGAACTTCACCGCAACCGCACTCGCAGCCGCCGGAGCAGTGGCCCGCACACCCGACGCAGCTTTTCGTCCAAGCACCCTTCCTCGTCTGCTTGCGGATCGCAATAGCCGCAAGTGCGAGGAGGATTACCGTCATTACCGTCGCCGCCATATTACTTGAGTCCTTTCGGCATCGGACGAAAGACCGCCCAGAGAACGAAGAGGTCGGCAAGTATCGCCACGGCCGTCCAGAATCCGAACGTGCCGGATATGACCAGGCATCCGAGCTGGTAGGCGTTGAGGGCGATGATGTAGCCGACGAGCAACTGGAAGCCGAGGGCAAAGCAACCCCACGCCTTCGAGCCCATTTCGCGGAAGGTGACCGCGATCGCCACGAGGCACGGCGGTATGAAGAGGTTGAAGAGCATGAACGAGAGTGCTACGGCCTTCACGTTTGCGCCGCCCCACGTCTGGAACATCTTGAATATGTTCGCGGCTCCGGAGCCGTCCCCGCCTGCGACCATGGCGAGGGTCGCCGTAGCCTGCTCCTTGGCGATTTCGGCGGAGACGGAAGCCGCCGCGCCTTCCCACGTTCCGAAGCCGAGCGGAGCGAAGAACCATGCTATCCAGTTGCCGAT
>JAGCPM010000029.1 GCA_017965685.1 Kiritimatiellia bacterium
CCATTCAACAACCGGCTTTGCCGGTGGCCATAGAGGGGCTGAAATACCCGTTCCCATTCCGAACACGGCAGTCAAGCGCCCCTTCGCCAAGGGTAGTGCGGGACCCGCCCGCGCGAGAGTAGGTCGCCGCCGGCTTTTTTTATTTCTTTTTCCGATTCCAAGAATGCTACAATGGATAGAAAAGGGCGATTCATAACATTCGAAGGCGGCGAGGGCTGCGGGAAATCCACCCAGACAAGGCTCCTCGCCGATTTCCTCTCCGCTTCCGGCAGGGAAGTTCTGCTCGTCCGCGAACCCGGCGGCACCGGCCTCGGTGAATCGATACGCTCGATTCTAAAGGCGAAAGGCGGCGACGAGCCTTGTGACAGGGCGGAACTCTTTCTATTTCTCGCGGCCCGGGCACAGCTCGTAGAAAAAGTCCTGAAGCCTGCGCTTGAAGAGGGAAAGTGGATTGTCTGCGACAGGTTCTTCGACTCGACGGTCGCCTATCAGGGTTATGGTCGGGGCATGGACATAGCCCAGATACTTGCTGCCAATTCTTTCGCCTGCGCGGGACTGCGTCCAGACGTCACTTTTCTTCTGGACCTCGACCTTGATGCGGCCCGAAACAGGATGAGGGGGCGCGAGGCAGCGACCAACACCGAGGCCGACAGGATAGAACTCGCCGGCGACGGATTCCACTCGCGGTTGCGACAGGGCTTTCTTGACCTCGCCTCGAAAGAGCCGGAGCGCATCAAGGTGATTGACGCTTCGCGCAGTGTGGACGAGATCGCCGACGAGATAAGAGCCAAATTTGACTGGACTATCTGAATTGGTATTTGCTATAATACGCGTATCTTCAACAACACAACAGAAGGAGAAACAAAATGGCACATCAGATAGCGGCGGACAAGTGCGTGTCCTGCGGTTGCTGCAAGGACGCTTGCCCTGCGGAGGCGATTTCGGAGGGAACCCCCTACTCGATCGATCCCGACAAGTGCGTCGACTGCGGCGCGTGCGCGGCTCAGTGCCCGAGCGAGGCTATCGCGCAGGCCTGAGAACTGCGGAAATTTGCGCAGAAATGACGTCCGGGGCACTAGCCTCCGGGCGTTTTTTTTGGTATACTACTGAATATGAAAAATAACTTTTCCTCCTGGAAGATCGTCATCTTCGCTAAGAGCGCGCTAAAGTCGTTCCTCGACAACCATTGTTCCATGCATGCGGCCGGCCTCACTTACTTCTCGATGCTGGCTCTGGTGCCGATACTCTGCATACTCCTTCTGGCGGCCAAAACATTCGGCGCCGATGATCTCGTCCGTCGCCACATAAACGAGCGCATCGACGCGATGATCGTGCAAATAGAGGAAAGCCAAAGTGAGACGGATTTCCTCGGCCAGCTTCTCACAACGATTGTCACCACCGACGAGGAAACGGCAGAGGCGCGCAAGACTGTGGCGACAAGCCTCGGCGGCAAGGCGCGCGAAGTCACGAACGCCATATTCGAGCGGATCGACAACTTCGACGTCGGCACTCTGGGGTGGATAGGGTTTATACTGCTCTTGTGGACGGTCATCAGCTCGATAGGGATGGTCGAGGTCAGCTTCAACGAGATATGGGATGTTGCGAAGCCGCGTCCGATCTGGAAAAGGGCGCTGAGCTATCTTTCCGTGGTGATTATCCTGCCCGTCATCGGCGCGCTCGCGATGTCGATGCCGATACTCAACATCGTCAAGAACATAATAATCGCGACCCTTGGCGCGACATGGCTCACCGAATGGGTCTCGACCGGACTGATATGGTTCCTCGATTCATTGATATTCCGCATGGCCATAGCGATGACATTCGCGACGCTTGATTTTGCGTTCCTGTTTCTCGCGCTGCCGAACTGCAAGGTCGACTTTCACGACGCAGTGAAGGGCGGCGCGATAACGGCCGTCATGTTCGGCCTCTGGATGAAGATCTGCACAATCGCGCAGGTGGGAGTCGCGAAGTCCAGCGCGTTGTACGGCTCTTTCGCGTTCCTTCCGATAATCCTGGCGTGGCTCTACATGAGCTGGCAGATAATTCTCGCTGGCGCCGTGTTCACGCGCGCCTTCCGCGATTTGCGCGTCAATGGCGGAGGTGTCGAATGAAGATTGTCGTAACAGGCGGGAAAGGAATGCTGGGGCGGACTCTGCAGGAAGAGTTCGCCGACGCGGAAGTCGTTGTGGCCGACCTGCCTGAGTGGGACATATTGGATTGCGACACGTTCACGGAAAAGCTCGTCGTGGAAAAGCCGGATGCGGTAATCCACTGCGCGGCGATGACGAAGGTCGATGACTGCGAAACGAACAGGGAGCTCGCGTTCAGGCTCAACGAGGAAGGAACGCGCAACGTGGCGCTGGCGGCTAAGTCCTGCGGAGCCAGGCTTTTCGCGATATCGACGGATTACGTTTTCAGCGGGGACGCCCCGAAAGAGAAGTGGGCGTGGGGCGAGCTGGACATCCCTCGGCCGCGCACGGTGTACGGCGCGAGCAAGTTCGCCGGCGAGCGGATGGTCGAGATGATATATCCCGAAAACTCAGTCGTTCTGCGCATCGCGTGGCTGTACGGCGCGGGCGGGCCGAGCTTCGTGCACACGATGGTCAAACTCGGCGCTGACGGAAACGCCGCGCCGCTGAAGGTTGTGGACGATCAGGTTGGCAATCCCACCTCCGCCAAGACCGTCGCCCGCGCGATAAGGTTCCTCATGTCGCGTCCCGACGTAAGCGGAACTGTGCACGGCACGTGCGAAGGAATCGTTTCATGGCACGGTTTCGCCGAGGAGATAAAGCGGCTCATGGGCGAAAGGTTTCCGCGTTCAATCGTTCCCTGCAAGACGGAAGAGTTCCCCCGCCCTGCGCCCCGCCCGAAAAACAGCGCGCTTCGGAAGAGCGTCCTGAATGTTCTTGGATACCGAACGGCGCCGTGGCAGGAGGCGCTTGCCGAATTCATCAAGGAGGAGTTCGGCGAATGAAGTTCCATCTTGTCGGAATCGGCGGCGTGGGAATGAGCGCGCTTGCGACGCTTCTCGCGAAGCAAGGCAATGCTGTGACAGGGGCGGACAGGAATCTCTCTTCGCCCAATATCGCGTTTCTGCGCGCGATGGGTATCGAATGCTTTCCGGATGATGGCAGCGGGGTGGACTCATCGACCGGCGAAATAATAGTTTCGACAGCGATAGAGGATACGAACGCCGCGCTCGCGAAGGCTAGGGAACTTGGAATCCCGGTCGTGCATCGCGCGGCGGCGCTGTCGAAGGCCCTTTCCTTAAAGAAGCTTGTCGCAGTGGTCGGCACGTGCGGAAAATCGACCGTCACCGCGATGCTGGGTCACGTGCTCGCTGGATGCGGATTCGATCCCGTCTGCGTAAACGGCGCGAACGTTCCGGGCTGGACAGGCGCGGTCAGGTTCGGCGCTGGGGAGTATGCCGTCGCCGAGGTCGACGAGAGCGACAAGTCGCTCGTGGCCTTCCACCCTTCGGCCGCAATTGTCACGAACGCATCCGCCGACCATTATTCCAAGGAAGAAATGGACGAGGTATTCGATGCGTTCGTAAAGGATGTGCCCGGCCCCGTTATCGACGGCAGGAATAAGGATTATGGCGAAGTTCCGGTTTCTATGCCCGGCCGCCACAATGCGCAGAATGCGGCTCTCGCGCTCGCGATGGCTGTAAAGCTTGGCTGCGACGAACAGGCGGCGCGAAAGGCGCTCATGTCGTTTTGCGGCGTGGAACGCCGGCTTCAGCGCCATGGCGAACGCGTCTACGATGATTACGCCCACAACCCCGAAAAGCTCCAAGCGATGATTTCCACCGTCGCTGCCGCGCACAAGGATGGTGGAGTGTGCGTGATATGGCGTCCTCACGGATATGCGCCGTTGCGCAAGATGCTCGCCGCGCTCGGCGACATGTTTTCCGCCACGCTGCGCGAGAAGGACAAGCTTCTTCTCCTGCCCGTGTACGATGCGGGCGGAACGACAGACAGGTCGATCAACTCCCAGGCACTGCGCGATCTGCTGCCGGACGGCCGCTGCGAACTCGTGGCGGACCACGACGCCGCCTTCAGGTGGGTCGCCGCCAACAAGGACCGCTTCGCCGCCTTCGTACCGTGCGGAGCGCGCGACGTGGATCTTCCGAAGCTCGCCGACAGGATCGGGTTATGCGTGTCCTCGTGCTGAACGGGTGGGCCGCGAGCGAAAGGGCGTGGTCGCTCTGCTCCTTCAAGAGGGAGCGGGTGTTTTCGTATTCTGAAGAGCTAGACGGAGTCGCTTCGCGCGCTTTGGAGAAAGGAGATGGAAAGGCGGTTCTCGTAGGCTGGTCGATGGGCGGCTCTTACGCGTTGAAGCTCGCCACGCAGTTTCCTGAGAAAATCGGCGCTCTTGTCCTTGTGGCCGCGACCCCGCGCATGATGGAGGAAAAATCGTCCGGCTGGAAGGGCATGAGCGAGCGGCGGCTCAAGGCTTTCGAGTTTGCGGCGAAGACCATGGGCGGGGAAGGCCTGTTCGGTCCGCCGCCCGGAAAGCCCAATCCGTACGAACTCGACTCGGACGAAAATCTTGCGCGCGGCCTGAAGTATCTTGAGGAGACGGACGTCCGCAACGAGGTGGCGGCGTTCGCTTCGTCGCATCCTTCGCTTCCTGTCGCGATATTCCAGAGCGAGAGAGACGGCATCGTTCGCTCCTCGAACGCCGAGTGGCTCAAGAGCGTATTCCCGCAAGCGTCGCTCGAGATGGTCGCAGGCGGCGAGCACGCCTTGCCGATAATGATACCGGAGGCGATCGACCGCGCAGTCGAGACCTTATTCTCATAGTACCGCGCGGAGGGTCGTAACATATCGTTGTTCAACGTGCCCCGGAAGAAATTTCGCGGGTTGGCGCGGACTTGACGGATACAAGAAGGGTTTGATATACTATACCGCACATAGGCAGGGAACTGATTTGGTCCGTCTAGTCTTCACCATGAGCCGACCGCTATGTGTGTAGATATTCATTTCGAGCCCGTTTGAAAGGAGTGTGTAAATGTTCGTGGTCAAGAGGAATGCCTATGC
The DNA here is from genome assembly GCA_017965685.1 of Kiritimatiellia bacterium. GTDB lineage: Bacteria > Verrucomicrobiota > Kiritimatiellia > RFP12 > UBA1067 > UBA1067. The sequence goes on from JAGCPM010000029.1 coordinate 5,046, forward strand.
CTGATGGTTTGCTAAGGCATTGGGTAGATAAAGAAAGGATGCAACCGTGAAGTCGCATCCCTTAAACAACGCTTTTTCTATCCGGTGTAACCAGCATAGCGGTTAGTGACGCGGTCTGCGTTATCTAACTTTGTCATAGTTCGACGTGTATTATAACATAAAGGAGATTATAATGTCAAGTGCGAAAAGTGAAAAATCACGACTTTGAATCCACTTTGATGTGGGGCATGATTCCATAGGATGGTGTGTAACGCGCACTTTCCCAGGAAATGAGAGGTTCCTTGCAATACCGGGAACAGGCGTTGTGCTGTTTCCTGCCGATGACTGTCTTGCGAATTCTCGTAGGGCGTTCCGCCGTCAACGTCGGCATATTCGCGCAACCCGTCAACGAATCGCGCGGATGAAGTCGCTGATTCTTGCCATTGGCGTCATGACAGAGGCGGAGCTTTCTAAAAATCTCACGGCGGCACCATGGAAACTGGCTGCGGAGGCGTTGTCATGCGGCAAACTTCTCTCGTGGCCAGAGTTGTGGTCTGTGCTAAGATGGTATGCGCACAACAGAGGTTATGATGGCAATATTCTTGCGTCAGCGAAGAATCGGCAGGAAGGCGACGCCGATGACATAAAGAAAAATGCCGCTTCGCATGATATGATGGCGAAGTTTGGAACTTCAACAATGGCCGAGACGATGTGTCGCTTTCTTGGCGTTGATCCTCAGGGCGACAAGATCTCATCGCGCGAGTATTTCAAAGGCAACAAGGTATCGTTTGATAGAAGCGTTGTAGTCGCCGAGGTCACGCGTATTTTGGAGGCGCACAAAGGCAAGTTGCAAGGGTTGACGGACGATTTCATCCATACTCTTGTTGCCGACCCGTTAACCGGCAAGAATTTTCTTCGCTTCCAGTCAGGATTGCCGTTCCATATCCAAAATCGCTATTGGGGTGGCGTGTTGTTTGGTCAGCTTGCGCCGCGCTTCGACAATCGCATTATCGGACATTGCCCGGTAAGTGGCAAGAAGCTTCCGTCAAAGTCGTCGCCGGAGTTTTTGGCGTTTCGATGGGCAATGATGCTTGCTAATGTCCGAGTAGGCGATGGCGGACGAGCATTGACTCCAGAAGAAATCGTGCGGTTTAATGAAGAGGTAGCAGTGTTTGGTGGCTTTACAAAAGGAGATTTCAAGAAGTCGCTTAAGAACATTACAGGAGAATCAGTAGGCAATGTTGACGCCCTCTTGACGACACCAGAGGCAGAGGCGTCACTTGTCCGGTTCCCTGGAGTATATGCTTTGGCAAAACGCGGTTTGCGTGAGGTGCTTGACGACAATACGTTCCGCAAGCTTGCAAACACACTCTTTCGCGGAAAGCGGCTTACGATTTCAAAAATAGCCGCATCTATTGAGGATGATGCGACACGGAACTCCATCTTGGCGCTCGCAGACCACAAGTTGCAGAGAGGCAAGGGAAAGAAAAAGAGCCAAGAAGTGCTTTTGGGTGAGATCATCAAGGCAGACTTGCCTACAGGTCGAGCTCCATACGCAAAGAAAGTTATGGTCGAAGCCGTCAAGTCGGTCTATGCAGGAAAAGATCCTCGGGAGAAAGGCGGAGTTCTATACCGTGATTGCACCAAGGAAGATGTCATCAAGGAGCAGGACATCGACAAAGAGACAAACAATCATTTGATTCGCCACCGCGTCAAAATATTGCTTCGTTTGTTGAAGGACATCGTGCATGACTACGCCGAGAACAATCCTGCACAAGTTGCCCAGATAACAATCGAGATGGCGCGTGACCTGAAAGACCTGTCAGGCATGACGAACAAGCAGATCGAGTCTGACTTGCGGGACAGGACGCGGCAGCATCAAGTTGCCGCCAAGAAGATAGCCAAGCATCTTGGAATTGAAGAACGTCTGGTGTCGCCAGGACTTATTCGGAAAGTCCGCATCGCCGAGGACATGGGTTGGAAGTGCCCATATACTGGCGTCGCTTACGATATACAGGACATTGTCTCAAAGAGCGACGGAGAGCCTGGGTGCGTCGATAAGGACCACATTCTGCCGCGGAGTGAACGAGCGACGGATTCTCTTGATTCGCTCGTGCTGACATA
>JAGCPM010000030.1 GCA_017965685.1 Kiritimatiellia bacterium
AAGAACTCCGCAGGGAGCTCGGCGACGAATCGATTCCCTTTATCGTCGGCGAGATAGGCCGCTGGGAGCGCCGCGACATAACTCGAGAGACCGATCCGGAGACGGGAGCTGCCGTGAAGAAAAGCATCATGGCCGACCATGCCGGCAGGATCAACCCCGCCATAGCCAAGGTCGCTGAAATCACGCCACATTGCGCCATGGTTTCGAGCGAAGGGCTGACAAACCAAGACCAGCACCACTTCGACCGCGCAAGCCAAGCGACGCTCGGCGAGCGCTACTACGAGGCATTCAGGAATTTCGGACAAAAGAAAGGAGCCGATAAATGAAAACACGCAACTTGAAGATAATATTCTGCGCGCTCGCCGCGGCGGCCACGCTACCGCTTCTCGCCGAGCCGGCGAAAGTCGCGGTGTTCGTCCAGAACAGGGCGAAACTGGCAGGGCTGGACGACGAGGTGGATGGCGTCCGTGATCGTCTTACGGCGTCGCTTGCCGAGGTCGAGAACCTGGAAGTCGTCGATGCCGCGCAGGTGGCCGACGCGTTCCGCAGGTACAAGGTTACGACTGCCGAGGAAAGGGCGGGGCTGATAGGCGGCGTTTTCAGCGGCGGCTCCGTTTCGCGCATGGCGGAGATGCTAGGCTGCGACTACATAATCGCGGCGAGCATTGTCAACGCGTCGACGATGAAGCGCAACGTCTCCGGCAGGCTCTCGACGGTGTATACGCTCAGGATGACGCTGAAAGTGACGGACGCTACCGGTGCGAGCGTGGACGGAATGCCTGTCTGGGTGCGTCAGCTGCCGGTCCTTGACGCGGTTGACGAGGACGTCACCTGCTTCCAGCCGCTTTTCGACCAGTGGTCGACCGAAGCGACGGCGATAGTGGCGCAGAAATCGCCCAAATGGAGAAAGCCGGCCAGGCCGGAATCGGCGGAGGTCGAGTTCTTCGTCTCCACCACGATCGACAAGACCGTCGCCGAACTCGAAAGCCAGACGAAGGGAACGAACGGCGAGATGCTGCAGGAACTGCGGCGCGTCGTGGGCGGCGTGACAGTCGAGCTGGATGGCGCGATAATCGGTTCATCGCCAGGACCGTTCAAGGCAACGCCCGGACTCCACCAGATTCGCGTGACGAGGCAGTGGATGGTCCCGTTCGAAGGAACGGTCAACATACGGCAGGGAACCACGCTCGACATAGCGCTTGAGATGAGCCCGGAAGGAGTGGCGCAGTGGGGCACGACCGAGGCCATGAGGGCGGATCTCGCGAAGAGGTACGCCGATGCCGCCATGACGCGCGGAGTCAAGGTCAACATCGATACCGCCAACTGGCGCGACGTGGGCGGCGGAATAGACAAGAAGATTGTCATAGAAAACGGCCAATGAGAAAAGCGTTCCCAATATTCCCGTTTTTGTGCTTCGTTCTGCTGGCGGGCTGCGTCTCGACGGATCCCGACGCCGAGAACGCCATAATGGCGCTCAGGACCGGCAACGGCGCGGAGGCGCTGGAGTGGAGCGGAGACTACGCCACAAACAGCCACTACTCGACCAATCTCGGACTCGTCGAGCACGGCAGGGTGAACATGCTCCTCAACAGGCATGCCGAGGCGAGGGATTCCTTCAGGCTTGCGATAGATTCCGCAATCGACAGGAAGGAACGCTCGCCAAAGGTCAAGTTCGGCGACGTCGGCAACACTCTTCTCGCGTCTACGATAACCGACGACCGGACTCGCCAATACTATCTCGCGCCGTATGAAATAAACCTCGCTATAGAGTACGCCATAATAAACCAGGAAATTCTGGGCGAAAGGGAGGACGCGCTTGTCGACGCCAGACTGGCCGAATACGTGATGGAAAACCTCGCCGAGACTTACGGCAACGACGTTGCGGCGGATACTTCCATGACCAACTCCGGCGTCAGCGGGGTGTGCGATTCGCAGACGGCGCAGATGTACGAAGTGCTGGCGCAGTCGCGCAATTCGTGGGAGAATCCGCTATTGTGGTGGCTGACGGGAGTGTTGCACGAGGCGGACGGCGACCGAGAATCGGCCCTCGCGAGCTACAGGCGCGCCGCGCTGCTCAGGAGCGACAATCCAGTGTTCGTTGAGGACGCGTCAAGGGTTCCGACGCGGCTTTCGCCGGCGAAGGACAAGGCGAAACTCGTCATAGTCTGCGGCGAGGGTTTCATATCGCGGCGGCAGTCGCTGAAGGTGCCGGTGCCGATATACACGGGCATGGCGATAGACATACCGATGTACAAGGATTCCGCGTACTCGCCAAAGGGCGTGACGGTCTCGGTCGACGGCGCGGTCCCGTCCGGCGCGTTTCCGGCGGTGAACATACAGTCTCTCGCCTACCGCGACCTGAAGGAGCACCTGCCTGGAATCATAGCGCGGAACATATCGCGGGCGGCCGTGCAGGCCGGAGCGCAGGCGGCGGTGAACGCGGCTGGCAACGACTACGCGAAGATTGCGGTGTTCGTGGGCAATGCGGTCGTTTCCGCTCTCAGAAGCGCCGACATCCGCAGCTGGCGCACGTTGCCGATGTCCGAGCAGGTATGGCGCTCGGACACTCTTGAGCCGGGTGAAAGACGCGTTGATGTGAAAATCGGCACGAGGCTCGTTTCGACCACGGTTAAACTCAAGCCGGGAGAGACAAAGATCATTTACGTAAACTCAATGGAGGAATAAAAAATGAAGACACTGTTTGCCGCAATCGCGGCCGCCGCGATATTCGCGGGTTGCACGACGGCTGGAACGCGCGTGACGATAGACACGCGCACCGGCGACGCCCAGATACTCGACTGCTC
>JAGCPM010000031.1 GCA_017965685.1 Kiritimatiellia bacterium
CGCTCTTCTACGCGATGTGCGACTGCTTCCGTCTGGCCCGCTTCAACACGATGCTGGAGGCCGACCCGCTCCCTTACTGGAAGCATTTCTTCACCGGCGTTCCCGCTCCTGGAGGATGTTGGATGGTGCTCACGCCCGCGATACTCTCGGTCGCGCTCGACAATTGTTGCGGATGCGAAGCATTCCGCGCAGGGCTGCGCAACCCCGCGTTCGGCATGTTCATGCTCCTTTTCGTCGGCGTTCTGATGGCCTCGCGCCTGCCGACGATATCGCTCAAGGCGATCCATCTCAACGGGCGCGGACAGGTGAGGGCGTTCGTCGCCGTCATGCTGCTCCTCCTTGCCTGCCTGTTCGCGGACCACTGGCTGACCCTTGGTATTGTCGGATTCTGCTACTTTCTGACTATTCCAGTCTCGTGCGCGGTGTTCCTCAAGTTCCGCAAAAATTACGAACGCGCCTTGACGAGCGGGCATGAAAAAGAGTAAACTACACCAAAATCATCTTCAACCCAAAAACGAAAGAACGCAAAAATGAAGAACATACTGAAGACAGCCGTTGCGGCGATTGCACTCGCCGGAAGCCTCAACCTGTTCGCCGACAAGGTCAAGGATGGCCTCGAGCCCGAGGAGGGTGTCGTCGGCTGGACCCCAATCGCGATCGGCCTCGCAACTCCGATCCAGCTGCCCTACGGCCTCAACCGCTGGGATGTCCATGGCATCGACCTGAACCTCTTCTATTCCGACGCTCCCGAGATGATCGGCGTCGACATCGGCGGCCTTGCCTCCGTGGTCAGGCAGGATATGTACGGCGCCCAGTTCGGCGGCTTTGTGAACTTCAACTGCTGCGACGTGTACGGAATGAGGCTGTCGCTCGGCCTCAACTGGTGCGGCCAGACGGCGAACGGTTTCGACTTCGGATTCATGTCGTTCGGCGACAGGTTCCGCGGCGTCGAATTCGGTCTGCTCGGCACCGTCCAGCACAACGTCTCCGGCGTTGCTCTCGCGGGCCTTGCCAACGTGACCGACACCCAGAGCTACGGTTGCACGCTCGCCCTTGGCGCCAACCTTGCCAGGGTCGCGTACGGACTTCAGGGCTCCATATTCTTCAACATGACCGAAGAACTCCATGGCGCGCAGATTGGTTTCGTCAACTGGGCGACGGAGTGCCCCTCTGGCTTCCAGATAGGTCTCGTGAACATCATTCTTGACAACAGGATAAAGGTTCTTCCGTTCGTAAACGGATTCTTCTGATATCCCGCATACTCGCAAGACCATGCCCCAGAAAAACCCTTTCCTCAAGAAAGCCACGGGAGCCAAATCGGCTCCTGCGGGCGTGGAGAAGAAGAAGCACGGCCTCGGAAGGGGGTTGGACGGCCTTCTGAGCGCGGGACGCTCCAATGGCGCGTCAGCGCCGATCGCGCCGCCAGTTCCGCTGACTTTGCAGGATAACGGCAAGCCTCTGGAGCTGAAGATCGCCGACATCAGCCGTAGCCCTTACCAGCCGCGGCGGGATTTCAAGGAAGAGGAACTTCTCTCCCTCGCCGATTCCCTTAAAAACTCCGGCCTCGTGCAGCCGCCGACAGTCCGCAAGAACGCGGAAGGCCTATGGGAGCTTGTTGCCGGCGAAAGACGTCTAAGGGCCGCGCAGCTGGCGGGGTGGGAGAAGATACGCGTAACCGTCATAGAGGCTGATGACCTTACCGCCGCGTCCATGACTGCGACGGAAAACCTTCAGCGCGAGGATCTGAATCCCATCGAGGAGGCTCTTTCCTACAAGACGCTTCAGGATCGTTTCGGTCTTACCCAGTCGGACGTGGCCGAGCGCACCGGCAAGGGCCGTGCATCCGTCGCGAACGCGCTCAGGCTTCTCGAGCTTCCCGACGAAGTAAAGGCTCTTCTGCAGCAAAAGCTCATCTCTGTGGGCCATGCGAAGGTTCTCCTTTCCGTAGATGCAGAGAAGGACCGCATACTTCTGGCGCGCGACGTCGTGAACGACCAGCTTTCTGTGCGTGCCCTCGAGACCAAGATTGCGCGCCGGAACGCTCCGCCGCCCGAAAAGCAGCGCGGTACGCCGGATATGCCGGAAAGCTATGTCCGCAATCTCGCCGATCGCCTGCGTCGCCACCTTGGCTGCGCGGTGCGCCTGACGAGCGGCGTCATGCACGCCAACGGCCGCCACACCAAGGGTGTGATGGAGATCGACTTCTACGACAACGACGACCTCGACCGGATCATAAGGATGATCGGGCTCGAAGTGGAATGACGCTTTTGCCCATCCTGTTCGCCGCGGCGCTTTCCTTCGGAAGGGAAGACGCCGCGTTGGCATATCGTACCGCGAAGGACTTCTCCGCGACCTGCTCTCCACGCGACGCGGGAACGGAACGCGGCAGGATGGCTGCCAACTACATACTTGATCACGCCTCTGCCGTGGGCGGGAACGTACGGCTCGACCCGTTTGTTGCGATGACACCGGATGGCGAAATGCGCTTTGTCAATGTCGTCGCGGAGTTCACATGCGGCGATCCAGATGCCGAATGGGTCGTCCTTGTTTCCCACTACGACACCAAGCGCGGAATCGATTCGCCTTTCGCTAACGACGGGGCGAGCACAACTGGCCTTCTGGTTGGCTTTGCAAACGCATTTTCGCAGTACCGTTCTTCTGGCGCGAAGGGCAACCTTATGATGATCTGGACTGACGGCGAAGAAAGTTTCAACGCCTATGGTCCTGACGATGGACTTTGGGGCTCCCGCCACGCCGCCGGTAAACTAAAGCGCGAAGGCAGGAAAATAAAGGCCGTCATATGTCTCGATATGCTGGGCGACGCCGATCTCGGGATTTCTCTGCCGGCCAACTCATCGAAGGCGCTCAGGCAAATCGTTCATCATGCCGCCAAGGAGGCCGGATATTCCGTCAAGGTGAAGGATATCAAGGAGTTTCTGCGGGACGACCATGTTCCATTCCTTCAGCGCGGGTTCAAAGCGGTGGATATGATAGATTTCGAATACGGCAGCGCACCAGGCAAGAACGACTGGTGGCATACGCCGCAGGATACTGCCGACCATATCAGCGAGGAATCGCTCTATGTGTCCGGCCGCATAGTTTGCGAGGTGTTGAATGTCCTGCTCTTCTGAACCAGGTGCGCGCTTGAACGCGTTCAAGGACTCGCTGCCGATACTCATGGGCTACGGAACGATGGGCTTCGCGGCCGGAATAGTCTTCGCCGCGACGGCGGGCGTGAAGTTTTCCGCATTCTGGTCGGGGCTTATAGCCGCGACTTCGTTTTCCGGAACCCTGCAGTTCGCCATAGGCTATTGGTTCAGGGGTGACGCCTCTCTCGCGTTTGTCGCGCTGGCAACCCTTGCCATATCGGTGCGTTACGTTTTCTATGGCTTTTCGCTCGTCGGCAAATGGCGCGATATCGGCTTGCTCAGGAAGCTGTTTCTCGTATTCGGCCTTACGGACGAGAACTACGCAATTGTATCAAGCCACATCGATGCTCCGAAAGATGAATTCATCCGCTACTCTACGCGGCTCATTGCGCTGAATCTGCTCTACTGGACGTGCGGCTGCACTCTCGGAGCGCTGTGCGGCAGCGCGTTCACCATCCCCGGAAAGGGCGTTGACTTCGTGATGGCCGCGCTCTTCATCGCGATATTGACCGATCAAGTGAGGGCGCTATGCCGTTCGTGAAATCGCTTGGGATCGTCCTCGTCGCGTCTGCGGTGATAGTCCTTCTCCGCGCGTTTCCGTTTATCGTGATGTCGCGCTCGAAAGGGGAGGGCCGCTGGCTGAAGCTGGCGGAGAAGTGGCTCTCGCCCGCCATAATCGCGCTTCTCGTGGTCTATTCGTATTCGACTCTCGAGTGGCGTTCGTGGTGCCCATATGCGGCGGGTCTCGTCACTGTCGTGCTGCAGCTTGCCTTCCGCAACGGCCTCGTGTCGATCTTCGCCGGAACGGCTCTCTACATGTTGCTTATTGCGTAAACGCCTCGCGCGCGTCGGCGAGATTTGCGTAGACGCTGCATATCTCGCGTATCTCCGGCGTCGGCTCGACCACATCCGGCACCATCACTGCCTTCATTCCCGCCGCATTCGCGCCGTCGAGTCCGCTGAATGCATCCTCGAACACGATGCACCTAGCCGGCTCGATTCCTATCTTGGATGCCGCAAGAAGGAAGATGTCTGGCGCCGGCTTGCCGTGCACTACCTCGTCCGCGCAGGCGATCGCGTCGAAATATTGCCGCAGTCCCGAGGCGGAAAGATTATGCTCGATAACCTTTATGGTAGAGCTTGAGGCGACGGCGGTCCTTATGTTGTTTTCGCGGCAGTATTGCAGCATCTCGATGACGCCTGGCTTCTTTTCCGGCACGCTCGCCATCTGCGCTTCCCACGCGCTTCCTATCGCACGCTCGCAGTAGCGCTTCTTGTCGAGCGACGGGTAGATATTCTGCGTGATATCCGCAATCACGGAAGGGTGCTTGCCGCAGAACTGGTGAGGGAACTCGACCGGCATGTCTATTCCTTGCTCTTTTGCCGAGGCTAGCCACGCCGCCTGGTATATCTTCTCCGTGTCGAAGAGAAGTCCGTCCTGGTCGAATATCGCGCCTGCGTATTTCATTGAGGCTTTGCCGGCAGCACCTTCACGCGGAAGAATCCGCTGGTCTTGGAACTGTCGCGCGGCGATGCCGTCACCTTGTGCGTGGCATTGGTCGCGCGCTCGAACGAGTCGGCATCGTTTTGGAAGGCTTTGTCCGCGCCGAGAGTATCGGAAACCTCGTAGCCATACCAAAGGCCCTTGATGGCGTTGGAAATGGATACGCTGACGGTCTTCTTGCCTGAATCTTCCGTGTCATCCTCGATGGTCATCGGTTCTGCTGCGGAAGTGTCCACTTCCGGCTTTTCGACGGTCGCCGGATTGACTGCAACAACGAGTTTGTATGTTTTGCCTTCCTTTACAGGTTCGGCGATGATAGTCAGGTAGTTAACATCAAGTTCGGCTTTCTTGTCTTCCTCTGTCAATCCTGGTTTTGCCGTTTTGGCGATTTTATCTGCCTCGCTTTGGCTCTTTGCTGAGAACTTGATTGTGTTGTCGCCAGACGATATTCCGCTGAGCAGGATGCCGTTTGAAGACTCGAACTGCGTAGTGTCGACATCGCCGAAGGTGGCGTTGCCGACAATCACCTGATTGGTCAACTCGTCGGAGTGCTCGGAAACAAACGCCCGCCTGTCCTTTACGATGTAGATGCAATCGTTGGAATCGCAGACCGTTCCTGCCGGCAACTCCCATTCCACTCCGAACTTGAGAGTCCATCCGCTCATGTCGACCACTTCGTTATTCGCATTGGATACTGTGACATATCCTTCGCTGTGGTGTGTCATGTCGAGCGATATATTCGGTGCGAGCTCGGCTATCGGGCTTTGCGCTTCGGGAATGCCGGCATTACGGTTGGATGCGTAGCCTATTGCCTTCGTCGTGTTGGTTGCCGAGTGCGTGACATAGAGGTGCTCGCGCCGCGGCACCACATAATTGTTCCAAATATCGTCTATGCCCGCATCCATATCGGCGGGACGCGTAGTCCACACGTCAATGGCATCGTCCGTGCCGTTGTTCGGCCACTTCGCCTGATCGCTCGCTGCATCGGCGCGCATGAGATTGGCCATTTCGCGCATCTTGGCCATGAACGGAGTGTCGGCTTCTGACGTGCCAGGCTCCTTCAGCTCCTGATCCATCAGCGTGCGCAAACGGCGCAGATAGAGGCGACGGAACTTGGGCGATTGCCATACCGCCTCGAAGCCGTCATTGCCGTTATTGCAATTTTCCGTCATGGTTTCCTGCTTCCAGCAACGTACGCGGTTACCGCCATAGAAGGGATGGGATTTGAACCAGTCGTTTGTGCTCATGAGGCCGACTTTGCGATATCCGATGTCCCCGGCGTAATACTGGCCGAACGAGAGGTTGAAGTCGTATCCGAGCGGCATCCACGTGTCGGTGCCGCGCATACCTTCTTTCATCTCCGCATTGTCGTAATATGCGCAGACATTCGCCCACACGTCGTCCATCTCTTGAGTGATGCGCGCCGAGGCGAGATAGTTGAGCCAGGCAGGGAGATTGAATTTCTTGACCACGAACTTGGTAAGGTCGGCATTGTCGAGTCCCGTATCGCCACCATCAGGCGAACTAGAGACATTC
>JAGCPM010000032.1 GCA_017965685.1 Kiritimatiellia bacterium
CCTCAATATCTCCATGCCTACGCGAACCTCCTTCTCAGGCTCCGCCGTCAGCGAAACGCGGATTGTGTCGCCGATGCCCTCGGAAAGCAGCACGCCCAGCGCGACCGAGTTTCTCACCGTTCCCGGCAGGAACGTCCCGGCCTCCGTGACGCCAACGTGCAGCGGACAGTCGGTCCGCTCGGCGAGAAGCCTGTACGTCGCTATCGTCTCGAGGGCGTTGCTGGCCTTCGCGGATATCGCCACGTCGCGGAACCCCTCGCCCTCGAGTATAGCCAGATGGCGCAAGGCCGATTCGACCAGAGCCTCGCTCGGCTTTATCCGCCCCGACCAGGCCTTCGCTTCAAGATCCTTCTCGAACGAACCGAAATTTACGCCTATCCTTATCGGTATGCGCTTTTCTTTCGCCGCCCTTGCCACGGCCTGCACCCTGTCGCGCGCGCCGATGTTGCCCGGGTTCAGCCTTAAGGCATCCGTTCCGGCGTCTATGGCCGCCAATGCGCAGTGCCAATCGTAGTGGATGTCGCTGACGATCGGTATCGGCGAGGACTTCCGCACTTCCTTCAGCGTCGTCGCCGACTCTACGTCCGGCACGGTAAGCCTTATAAGGTCGCAACCGAGCCTTGCGCAGCTTTCGATCTGGGCTGAAAGCGCCGCTGCGTCATGCGGATCGACGTTGCACATCGTCTGCACGCTCACTCTTGAGCCGCCGCCTATGGCGAGGCTACCTGCCTTCAGAAGTCTCGTCCTGTCGCGCGTCATCTCCAGAGTCTTCGATGTGGTGGATCTTCCATGTGCGGTACGAATCGCGGCAGACGAGGAAGAGCATCAGCGCGATCAGAAGATACATGAAGAAAGACGTTACCGCAGCTGCGAACTTCTCCGGCGCCCGCCTGCGGAACACCAGGGCAAAAAGCGAAAAGAGTATCAGACCGCCGTCAAGCACCGGAATCGGCAGAAGGTTCAGCACCGCTAGGTTGACATTGAGGAAGCGGAGAAAACCGAGTCCATCCCAGAAATTCGCGCGAATCGAGTAGTATATCCCCTGGGCTATCGAGACGGGGCCGCCGAGCGCGTTGCCGGTCGCCTTCATCTCTCTAGGCGTGACGAGTGCCTTCAGGACGCGGAATATCTGGCCCGAATCCCACGCGAGCTGCCTGAGCGGGTTGCGCTCCGGCATCCATGCTGCGGCCACTGCCCCTTCGCCCGCCTTCAATATCACACCAAGCACCGGCAAACCGCCCAGCGATTCTTCGCAGCGCGGCTCGACCGACACGACCAAGTTCGTCCCGGCGCGAAGGAGGCCCACTTCGGACACCCTTCCCTTCGCGAGCATAAGTTCCGTCCTTAGGTCTATCTTCGAGCCAACTTCGCGCCCGTTCACCGACACTATCCTGTCACCTGGCATGATGCCGGCCCTTTCCGCGCTCTCACCCGGCAGAAGGCTTTCGACGTCAAGTTCCAGAATCCCGAACCTCGCCGACGGCACAGCCGAAAGAATGAGCGCAAGGACGGCCGCAAGGACGATGTTCATCGCAGGACCAGCCACCGAAACGAGAATCTCCTTCCAGGGAGCGATGCGTTTCCTCTCGCCGCCGCCGTCGGTGCCCTGCAGTTTCGCCGTACCTTCGCTGTCGACGTCAGGAATCGAGACGTATCCGCCAAGCGGAATCGCGCTTATGCGGTATTCAACGCCATTAACCGTCTTCTTCCAGAGCGCCGGACCGAAACCTATCGAGAACACGTCTACCTTTAGGCCAAGCTTCAGCGCGACTATGAAGTGGCCGAACTCGTGTATCGCTATCGCTACCGAGAACAGAAAGACGCAGATTGCAACGTATCCTATAGTGACAAGTGTTTCCATGTCCAATCGTTTGCCTCCATCACGGCCTCGAGGGAATCGCAAGCCATCCTCGGGGCTTTTTCAAGACACTCCTCGACTTTCGCGGCGATATCCGTGTAGGCGATCCTGCCCTCCAGAAACGCGCCAACGGCCCATTCGTCCGCAGCCGCGAGAACCGCCGTCTGGCATCCGCCCTGCCGGCAGGCCTCGGCCGCCAGTCTAAGGCACGGGAACCGTGCCGGATCGGGCTTTCTGAACGAGAGCGAACCGATCTTCGCAAGGTCGAGCGCGGTCCTTTGCGAACAAAACCTTTCAGGCCACGAAAGCGCGTATTGTATGGCCACCCGCATGTCCGGCGGCGAAAGCTGCGCAAGGGTGGCGCCATCATTGAAGGTGACGAGCGAATGCACTATCGATTCCGGGTGAACAACCACGTCTATCTTCTCGACCGGCACGTTGAAAAGCCATCTCGCCTCCAGAATCTCGAAGCCCTTGTTCATCATCGTGGCGGAATCGATCGTCACCTTCTCGCCCATCTTCCATCTCGGATGCGCCAAAGCCTGCTCTCTCGTCACTTTCGACAGGTCTTCCGGCGCATCGAGGAAAGGGCCTCCGCTGGCCGTGAGTATCAGTTTCTCGACCTCGTTAGCGCGCGAACCTTGCAGGCACTGGAATATCGCACTATGCTCCGAATCGACCGGCAGGAACCGGACGCCATTCTTTCTTGCGGCCTTGGTGGCCAGCTCGCCGGCCATGACCATGACTTCCTTCGTGGCGAGCGCTACGTCCATGCCCTTCGATATGGCCGCCATCGTCGGAGCAAGGCCGGAAACTCCGACCGTGGCAACGAGGCAGATGTCGGCATCGTTCTCTTCGACCGCCCTTACCGCCGCGTCCTCGCCGACATACGCCTTCGCCCCCAGCTTCACCGCAATCTCAGCGCAAAGTTCCCTCGACCTCAGCGCGCTGACCGCCACGACCTCGAACTCGCCGGGATGGGTCAGCACGACATCGACGGCGTTTTTGCCAATCGATCCCGTCGCGCCTAGAATTATGAGTTTCTTCGCCATGCTATCTAGCCCGGTTGCGTCTTTCGAGTTCTTCCCTGTACGCCGCGAGGTCCACGTCCAGCCGTGCGACGCCCGTCTTCACCGCCGCCTCGGCGACTGCGAAGGACACCTCGACGAAAAGCCTTCTGTCAAACGGCTTCGGTATTATGTAGCCCGTGCCGAACGCGAGATTCTCGCCAGGATAGAGCGATGCCACGTCTTCCGGCACGGCCTTTCTCGCAAGTTCCGCGAGCGCGTTCGCCGCCGCAACCTTCATCGCGGTGTTGATCGTCGTCGCCCGCACATCGAGTGCTCCGCGGAAAAGATACGGGAACCCGAGCACGTTATTGATCTGGTTCGGGTAGTCGCTCCTGCCGGTAACCATCACGTACTTCCGCCCTTCCATGACCTTCGCCACCACTTCCGGCCTGATTTCAGGGTCGGGATTGGCCATCGCGAAGATCGCCGGGAATTCGCCCATCATCTTGACTTCCTCCGCAGGCAGCACGTTCGCCGCAGAAACGCCGATGAAGACGTCCGCGCCTTTCATCGCCTCGCGCCTCGGATAATTGATCGCAACATCGCGGGCATGGACGCCATTCTGCTTCGAGAGGTCGGTGCGCTGCGCCGAAAGAACGCCCTTGATGTCGAACATCGTGATGTCCTCAACCCCGGCCGCTTTGAGCATGTCGGCGATTCTCGTGCCTGCCGCACCGGCGCCGTTCATGACGATCTTGAGTTCACCCAGGGTTTTGCCCTTCAGCCGCGCGAAATTCATTACTCCGGCGAGGCATATCACGGCGGTGCCCCACTGGTCATCATGGAATACCGGAATGTCCAGTTCCCTGTCGAGAACGTCCTCTATCTCGAAACATGCAGGGCTCGCTATGTCCTCAAGGTTGATGCCCCCATACTGCGGCGCAATCGCCTTCACCGCCTCTACGACACGCTTGGGATCGGTTTTTCCCGTATTAGATCCGCCCTCGCGGCAGGCGTTGAGCGGAACAGGCCACGCGTCCACGTCCGCGAACGACTTGAAAAGGACCGCCTTGCCTTCCATCACGGGAATGGACGCCGTTGCACCAAGGTCGCCCAGCCCGAGTATCGCCGTGCCGTCGGAAACAACCGCCACGAGATTCGGCTTCGCCGTACAATCCCACACTTTGCCGGGCTCTGCCGCTATCGCCTTCACCGCGTACGCCACTCCTGGCGTGTACGCCAGGCAGAGATCCTCTTTGGTCCTGAGTTTCTTCGTAAGGCGCACCCCCACTTTGCCGCCCTTGTGGTACGTCATCACGTCTTCTTTGCCGTACGTTCCCATGATCCTTCAGCCTTTCCAGTCTATTGCCGTTTCCCCGATCGAGAATATGGAGAGCTTTACGCCCGTCGCCTTCAGGGTTTCCTTGGCGATCTTCAATCTCTGCGGCGTCATCTCGCACGCAATCACTACAGCGTCCGCATTCGTTGAATTAATCGTCTCCGGCGCGTCCAAGAGGGTTCCGTATATCTTTATCCCGCCGACGTACTGGCCCTTCAGAAGCGCATCGTCGTCTATGATTCCGACTATCATCCTGTCGTTCGCAGAAGTCGTCCGCACGAGTTCCCGTCTAAACGCGCGGTAGCGTATGCCGGCTCCGTATACGAGGATGCGCGAGACGTCCTTTCGGGTCCTGAGCCGCGAGCAGTCGATCGCGTAGAACATGTCCCTGACGATTCCGCGCGCGAGTCTGACCGCAGAAAGGAGAAGGAACGTCAGCATCGCGTACAGTAGCGAGAACGCGGCAAGATGCCCTTCCGGCACAAGATTCGGCAGGTAGTAGAATGCTATCGCGCCAATGGTCGCGCCGAATGCGCACGCCAAGAACAGCCTGAGGAAGTTCGAAGTCATCGCCCGCGACCACACAGTCCCGTACGAGTTTAACACGGCGAGGGCGAAGAACGAAGCCGCGCACTGCATAGGAAGCCCTGCCTTGATCAGGTGCTTCGACACGTCGATCCCGGTGACCCACACACACAGGAAGAACGACGACACGAGGACCGCTATGTCGGCCGTGACGAAAATCGGTATCCTGAGCTGGGCAAGGCGTCTTCTCGCGGCCGTGCTCCTGTCGCGCGCCATCGAGTTCAACAGGCGGCCCGTATCGAAAAGCTCTATGCGCGCCATGTCGCGGAATATGACAACGCTCGCAACCGCGACCGCGAACAGCCACACTCCGCCAGAAC
>JAGCPM010000033.1 GCA_017965685.1 Kiritimatiellia bacterium
CATTCATCCAGATACGGCTCCACGTCGCAGCAGTGGACGATTATCGAGAAGAACGGCCTCACAGCTTGTGATACTCCCTGTACCATTTCGCGAATACCGGTATTCCTTCGCTGATTGTCGTCTTCGGCGCATATCCTACGGCCTTGTGGAGCTTCTCGACGCTGGCGTATGTCGCGTACACATCGCCTGCCTGCATAGGCAGCATTTCCATTTCCGGTTCCACCCCGAGCGCGCCGGCGAGGACGTTGATCACGTCGAGGAGCTTTTCGCTCCTGTGGTTGCCGATGTTGAATATGTCGTAGAGCGGTAGATTCCGCGCCTCGACGACGCGCACGATGCCGTCGACGATATCATCCACATATGTGAAGTCGCGCAGCATGTCGCCGTTGTTGAATACCTTGATTGGCCTGCCTCGCAGCATCGCGTCCGCGAAAAGCGAGAGCGCCATGTCCGGGCGGTACCACGCGCCGTACACCGTGAAGAACCTGAGCCCGATCGTCTGCATCTTGTACAGGTGCGCGTATGTGTGGGCCATCAGTTCGTTTGCCTTCTTTGTGGCGGCGTAGAGGCTCACCGGAGTGTCGACCTGGTCGGATTCCTCGAAAGGCATTTTCCTGTTGCCGCCGTAGACGGAGGACGAGGAGGCGAAGACGAGTTTCGGGACCTTCGCGGCGTGCCGGCAGCATTCGAGGACGTTGAGGAAGCCCTCCAGGTTGGTTTTCTGGTAGACGAATGGATGTGTGATGGACTATCTGACGCCCGGTTGCGCTGCGAGGTTGAGGACCACGTCCGGGGCTTCTTCCTCAAAAGTGCGGTGAAGACCTTCCAGATTGCATATGTCCAGCTCGCGCGCGGAAAAGGCGCGCGAACGCGCGAGCATCGCTGCGCGCTCGCGCTTGAGCTTTACGTCGTAGTAGTCGCAGAAGTTGTCGATGCCGGCGACTTCCCACCCGCGCCGCAGGAACTCCTGCGCTGCGTGGAAGCCAATGAACCCGGCAAAGCCTGTTATGAGAATTTTCATGTCGGTAAGGTAGTATACCAAATTAGGCTCGTGCGTGTCCACCGGAATATTGGGTATGGACTATCGACGCGATGTTTGCTATACTACACCCTATCGTGCAATGTTTGCTCAAGGAGAAAGAATGAAAGAGTCTGGTGCGTTGCGCCGTAACGCGCTGCAAGGTTACCTTTCGCCGCTTCAGGCGTGGGCGCTGTCGTTTGGTTGCGCCGTTGGATGGGGCGCGTTCGTCATGCCCGGGACGGCGTTCCTCCCGGTCGCGGGTCCTCTCGGCACACTGATCGGGCTCGTCATCGGTGCGTTCGTCATGGTCCTCGTGGGGCGCAACTACCACTACCTCATGCAGAACTTCCCCGAGGCCGGCGGCGCATACGGCTACGTCCGGCACGTCTTCGGGACGGATCACGGCTACATCTGCGGCTGGTTCCTCGTCCTCACATACGTCGCGATCGCCTGGGCCAACGTCACCGCGCTCGCGCTCATCGAGCGCAATCTATTCGGCGGGATGTTCAACTTCGGCTTCAGCTACGAGATATTCGGCTTCGACGTGTTCGCGGGCGAGATACTGCTCGCGGTCGCCACGCTTCTCGCCGCCGCCGCCGTGTTTGTCGGCGGCAAGCGCCTCGCCGTGCGCGTCCAGATTTTCTTCGCATTCGTCCTTCTGGCGGGAATCGCCTTCGCCGCGGCGGCGGTGTTCGCGCGGCACGAAGGCGGGCTTTCCGCGCTCGCCCCCGCGTTTGCGGGCGGCAGGAGCGCGCCATTGCAGGTGTTCGCCATCGTCGCGCTCGCGCCGTGGGCGTTCGTCGGCTTCGAGTCGGTCTCCAACTCCGCCGAGGAGTTCAACTTCCCGCGCAAGCGGACGGTCGTCGTGATCGTCTGCTCCCTCCTCGCCTCGACCGCCGCCTACGCGCTCCTTGCGCTCGCGGCGGCGTCGACCCGCCCCGAGGGCTTCGCCGACTGGCGCGGATACATGGCCGCGCTCGGCTCGTTCAAAGACGTCAGGGCTCTGCCCGTGTTCTATGCCGTCGAGACGGCGCTCGGCAAGCTCGGCATCCTCGTCCTCTCGCTCACCACCATCGCTGCGATCGTGACCGGGCTCGTCGGGCAGATCGTCGCCGCGAGCCGCCTCGTCTATGCGATGTCCCGCGACGGCCTCTTCTGGAAGCCACTGTCGAAGCTCGACAGTGACGGCAGCCCGAGGAACGCCATCCTTCTGATCATCGCCGTCTCGTGCCTCATCCCGTTCGTTGGCCGCACTCTGGTCGGCTGGATCGTGGACGTCACGACGGTCGGCGCGAGCATCGCCTACACCTACGTCTCGTGGTGCGCGCTCACCGTCGCCTGCAGCGAGCGGCGTCCGTTCATCGTGGCGAGCGGCTTTGCGGGGCTCGTGGTGTCGCTCTCGTTCCTCGTGTACTTCCTCGTCCCGGACTTATGGGTGGTGGATGCGCTTGCGGCGGAATCGTACCTTATTCTCACCGTGTGGAGCATAGTCGGCATAGTCGTCTTCCGCGTCGTGTTCGGGCGTGACCGCACTGGGAAGCTAGGCACCTCCACCGTGGCGTGGATCGTGCTCCTCTTCTTCATATTTTTCTCCGGCCACATGTGGAACCGCGAGGAGGAGAGCAAACTCACCAACAGGGTGGTCGCCGAGATCCACGAACGCTATGCGCCTGTGGACAAAGACGGCAAGGTTTCCGTAGCGGAAGCCGAGGCGGCCGATTTCCTCGAGCGCCAGAAGGAATGGGTGGACAATACGCTCACGCACTACAACCTCGTCCAGGTCGTACTCGTCCTCGTCGCGCTCCTGATGATGTACAGCATCTACTCCGTCGTCTCGCGCCGCGAGAAGGATGCCGCCAAGGCGAAAAGCTACTTCTTCTCGACGATCAGCCATGATATCAGGACTCCGCTCAATGCCATTGTCGGCTTTTCGCAGATGTTGCAGCTCGGCTTTAAGACGAAAGAGGAGCACGACGCGGCGGTCGAATCCGTGCTGTCGAACAGCAAGGCTCTTCTTGGACTCGTGAACGACATCCTTGAGCTTGCGCGTTTCGAGGCGGGCGAGGTTGAGATTGTGCACGTCCCGACCGACTGCCGCAAACTGGTCTGGGAAGTCGCCGAGGCGTTCCGCACTGGCAATACAAAACCGGATCTGGAAGTTCGCGAAATGATAGGCGAGATGCCTTGCCTTCTCGTCGACCCTCTCCGCTTGAGGCACGTTGTGGTCAATCTGGTGGCGAACGCCGTCAAGTTTACGGCGCACGGCCATGTCGAAGTGCGCGCGCGCTTCACGACATATGACGCCGAAGGGGGGAATGGAACCCTCCGCATCGAGGTGGAGGATACGGGCTGCGGAATAAGCGAAGAGGACAGGCACAAGATTCTGCAGCCGTACGTCCGGACCGCATCCAAGCTCTCGCGACACGGCGGGACGGGGTTTGGTCTTTCCCTCAGCCGACAGTTCGTCAAGGCAATGGGCGGAATGCTTGCGTTTGAATCCAAACCCGGCAAAGGCTCGACCTTCACTGTGACCTTCCCGATGGTCAGGATGGCGGATGAGGAGAGGAAAGTCGAGAGTGGAGTTGTCTCCCCCACTCACCCACTCCCCAACTCACCCACATCCTCCATCCCCCGTGTGCTTCTCGTCGACGACGCCAAGATGAACCTGATGGTCCTCAAGGCGCTCGTCAAGAAGATCGGGGACTTCGAGATAGAGACCGCGATGGACGGCAAGGAGGCGCTTGCGCGGCTCTACGACCCCGGCAAGCCTGCCTTCGACGCAGTCCTCACCGACATGTGGATGCCTGAGCTGGACGGCGCGGGGCTCGTAAAGGCGATTCGCGCCGACCCGAGGTTCAAGAAAATGCCGGTCCACATCGTCACGGCGGACGTCGAGCTTCAGGAGACCTTTGCCGAGAAGGGCTTTGACAGCATAATCCTGAAGCCTGTCACGATCAGCCTTCTCCGTCCGCTCTTCGTCGACATGCTTACGGAACCACCAACAACTAACGACTAACATGCTGGGCTATTCATATTCAGTATTCTCCGCCGTCGCGATGGCGATTCACCTGATCATCAACTTCAACATGATGATCGGGCGCAGGGGGCTCGGCACCATGCGCGGCGTACGCTACCGCGGCTTTCTTTTCGGGGTGCTTTCCTACTACGCGGCCGATGCGCTGTGGGGCGTCCTCGCGGGGCTAGGCTGGACGCGCTCCCTGTATATCGAGACAGCCTTCTTTTTCCTCTCTCTCGTCGCGTTCGTGTTCCTGTGGGGACGCTTCGCCGTCGTCTACCTCGGCTTCGGCAAGAGGGCGACGCGGTTTCTCGACTGGTGCGGGTACGCCCTCCTTGCGCTCAACCTCGCGGCGATTGCGGTAAATCCGTTCTCCAACTGCTTCTACTACATCGACGCAAACGGGCAGTATCTCACCGGCCCCGCCCGCGACGTCGCCTTCGTTCTTCTCATCGCCTTCAACGGGCTGGGCGCGGCGTTTGCGCTCGTGAAGGCCGTCACGAGCATAGAGGCGCTCAGGCGGCGCAGCATGATGGTGCTTATCTCCTACGTCACCATCTCGACGGCCATCGTCCTCCAGATCGTCTGGCCGCTCACGCCGTTTACCGCGCTTGGATGCCTCATCGTCAACTGCTTCTTCCAGGTGTTCGTCGTTCAGGACGAGCAGGCGGAGAAGCACGAGGCGGAGCTTGAGAAGGCTCTCGCGCGGGCTCGGGCGGCCGAGAAGGCCAGGAGCCTGTTCTTCAGCATCGTGAGCCACGACATCCGAACGCCCCTCAACGCGATCCTCGGCTACGCGGAGCTACTGCAGAACGGGATCGAGGGCGAGGCAGACCGAGCCATGGCGCTCAAGTACATAAGAGCGAGCGGCACGACGCTCCTTCAGTTAGTTGACGACGTCCTCGACCTTGCGAAGATGGACTCCGGTGAACTCGCGTTTCAGCCTGAGCCGGTGCGTCTCTCGACATTGGTGGACGAGGTTTTGGCGTCGTTCAAGTTGGTTGCGGCGGAGAAGGGCGTCGAACTCGTGAACAAGACTGCAGGAGTCTCTACGCTCCTTTTGGACGGACATCGCTTCCGTCAGATCCTCTTCAACCTCGTCGGCAACGCCGTCAAGTTCACGAAGAAGGGCCATATAGAGATTCGCGCCTCGTTCGCCCCGGACGCCTCGGGCGGCAAGGGTACGTTCCGGATGGAAGTAGAGGATACCGGATGCGGCATCTGCGAAGCGGACATGAAGAAGCTCGCCCATCCGTTCGTGCAGCTCGGCGAGGTCTCGGCGCAGCGCGGCGGCACAGGACTCGGGCTCCACATATGCCGTCTCCTCGCCCGTGCGATGGGCGGAGATGTGGAAATAAAGTCGGCTCCGGGCAAGGGATCGACCTTCTCGATCGTCGTTCCGGGGGTGAAGACGGCGGAGAGAGGAGTTGAGAGTGGAGAAGACAACTCACCCGTTCACCCACTCACCAAATCGCAAACGCCCAACTCTTCCCTCAAGGTCCTCGTCGCCGACGACACGAAGATGAACCAGATCGTCCTCAGGGCAATGTTCGCGAAGCTCGGCGTGACGGACGTCATGTTCGCGGATAACGGGCGCGAGGCGCTCGACATCCTTACGGACTCCGATTCACCGAAGTTCGACTTCGTCCTTACCGACATGTGGATGCCCGAGATGGACGGCCCCAAGCTCGTCTCGGCCATCCGCTCGACCCCGCCGATTGCTAAGATGAAGGTGTATCTGTTCACCGCCGAAGTGGAGATGAAAGACTCCTACGCCCAGAGCGGCTTCGACGGAATCCTCCTCAAGCCCGCAAACCTCGAAGCACTTAAGAGATTGCTTCCATGAACAGAAGTCGATGGCATGTTATGCTGTTCGCCGGCTTTGCGGCCGCAGCGTCTTTCGGTTCTGAAGACGGGTCCTGGCCGGGCCTTTCCGTGTCAGCTTCGGCTGAAGTCGAAACTGCGTACATCTGCCGCGGGTTCGTCTGGGATACGCGGCCGTATTCGGCGCAGGATGCGGCGCTCGGCGTGGATCTCGGCCCGATCGGCAGCGTGGCGGCGTCGATCTGGACATATTCGCCGATGTCGTCTGACGGCCACTCGGACGACATGCGCCGCCGCGCATACGCGGAAATCGACTACCTTCTGAGGTACTACTACGATATCGACATAGCCGAGGGCTGGCGCCTCAGGAACGGTCTCGGGCACCAGTGGGTGACGAATCCGGGTTTCGTGGGCGGGCGCACGGTATGCGACTGGCAGGCACTGCAAGTCTTGCAGACTCCGTGGGTTACGCCATACTGGCGGCTCAGGGTTCTGCGGCATCCGATAGACGAAACATATTGGGTCGTCGGCGTCAAACGCTCGTTCGATATCAAGGAGAACCTTTCGCTGATAGTGGACTTCTTCGGCGACATCGGCGATAGACGCCACTTCTCGAATCTCTACGGGAATTACGGAAAGGCTCCCGGCGAAGGCTGGCGCGGCGGTTTGCAGGCGCTGAATCTCGTCTTCCGCCTCGACTACGCGCTTAACGAATACGTCGGCCTTTTTGCGTTTGTCGGGCAGTTTTGCCTCGTTCGCGACGATGCGCGCGATGCGATCAAGGCGAAGGACGGCCTGGAGATGCGTCGCGACGTAACTTACGGCGGAGTAGGCGTCTGCGTGTCATTCTGAAATTCAAATCGAACTGGCGACTGACGAATCGCGGAGCTGCGCATGGGCGGTGGTTGACGCAGACGGAAGAAATTTGATATACTACACAAATCTAGCCGTTCGTGGGGCTTTGTTGCCGCACAAGGACGGCAGTACGAAAACAACAGAAAAAGGCACAAAATGGAAGCATACGCAGTAATCGAGACCGGCGGCAAGCAGGAGCTTGTCAAGGTCGGCGACAAGATCGAGATTGTAAATATCGCGGTCGAAGCAGGTCAGGAGACGGTCCTCAGCACCGTTCTCGCAGTCTGCGACGGTACG
>JAGCPM010000034.1 GCA_017965685.1 Kiritimatiellia bacterium
GACGACGGTTCGACTAAGGGCAGGGAAATCTTTCCCGAAGCCGCGAAATACGCCGAGAAGGTGCTCGTCCACGAAAAGAACCGCGGCAAAGGCGCGGCGCTGAAGACCGGCTTCGCCTACATTGGCGACAGGGACGTGATTACGGTCGATGCGGACGGCCAGCACAAGCCGGCCGACATCGCAAAGATCGCGAAGGCTCTCGAAACGCAGCGCGACGGGCTTGTTCTGGGCGTGCGGTCGTTCACGGGCAAGGTTCCGTTCCGGAGCAGGTTCGGCAATTTCTGGACGCGCCTTTTCTTCTTCCTGATGACGGGCCTTGCGATCAGGGATACCCAGACCGGATTGCGCGGAATCCCCTCCGGTCTTCTGAAGCGCATCGCCGCCATACCGGGCGACCGTTACGAGTACGAGATGGCGATGCTGGCCGACGCGAAGAGCCACGATTCGCGTCCTGTGCAGATTCCTATCGAGACCGTATATATCGACGAGAATGCGACGAGCCATTTCAATCCGCTTCTCGATACGGTTCGCATATACCGCTCGCTTCTCCAGTTCTGCCTTTCGTCCGTCATGGGCTTCCTGTTGGACTACATCATATTCATCGTCGTGACGAAGGCGCTCGCGGCCGCCGAGAATCCAATGCCGCGAAGGGACTACATTCTCGCCGGCATCGTTTCCGCGCGCACTGTTTCGGCGCTTTTCAACTACTTCTACAACAGGTTCGTGGTCTTCCGCGTGAAGAACACCTCCGGCCGCCACACGAGCTTCCTGAAATACTTCGCGCTCGTGATTGTCGTGGGCGCGCTATCCTATGCACTTACCGCTTCGCTTTCCGCGCTGGTCGATCTGCGCGGCGCCGCCACGGCGTGGCTGAAGGCGGTCGCCGACACGCTGCTTTTCGTCCTTTCGTATCTTGTACAGAAAAAATTCGTTTTCAGGCATAGAAGAGCATGACAAAACTCGCTGAAGAATTGAATAACGACCTGGGCGCGGCCTGCGGTTTCCTTTCGGAGGCAGGCAGGAGGATGTATTTTCCCTATGGCGGAATCCTGGGCCAGGGCGCGCAGGCGAAAGGCTGCGACATCAACGCCACCATAGGAATGGCTTTTGAAGAAGACGGCTCGCCTTTGCTGATGCCTTGCTTCGCGGACCGCGTGACGCTCGATCCGAAGGCGTTCCTCTACGCCTCCAGCTTCGGTCTGCCGGCGCTGCGCGAACGCTGGAGGGCGATGGAGCTCGACAAGAACCCTTCTTTGGGCGGGGTAAGGTTTTCCAACCCTGTCGTCACCAACGCCCTCACACACGGCCTTAGAATCGCGGCGGAGCTTTCGCCGACAAGAGCGACACTCTCGTGATGCCAGATCTTTTCTGGGATAACTACGAGCTCATCTTCGGCGAGGCTGTCGGCTGCAAGGTCGCACATTTCAACACGTTCAAGGACGGTGCGTTCGACTGCGAGGCGATGAAGGCGGCCCTGATGGCTGAAGGCGAGAAGAAGGTCCTCATCCTCAACTTCCCGAACAACCCGACCGGTTACACTGCTACCGACGAGGAGGTTCCCCGCATTGTCGAGGCCGTCAGAAGCGCCGCCGAAGCGGGCAAGAAGATCGTGGTCATACTCGACGACGCCTATTTCGGGCTTGTCTACGAGGAAGGCGTCCATCGCGAATCGCTCTTTTCTCTATTCGCGACTCTTTCGAAGAACGTGCTGGCGGTGAAGCTTGACGGCGCGACGAAGGAGGATTACGTCTGGGGGCTTCGCGTAGGCTTCATATCCTTCGCCTTCAAGGGCGCGACGGAAGCGCAGCTCAAGGCGCTTGAAGCAAAGGCCGCCGGCAATGTCAGAAGCGGAGTGAGCAACATTTCCTCGATAGGGCAGCACCTCGCAGTCGCCGCGTTTGGCGACCCGTGCTACAAGGTGCAGAAGAAGGCCAAGTTCGAGGTCCTCTACGCGCGCTACAGGGAAATCCGCCGTATTTTCGAAGAGCATCCCGAATACGCGGAACTCTTCGAGGCGATGCCGTTCAACTCGGGCTATTTCATGTGCGTCAAGCCGAAGGGCATCGATTCGGAAAGCGTCCGCCGCCGTCTTATCGAGGCCTACTCGACCGGCACGATCGTCCTTTCCGGACTCATAAGATTGTCGTTCTCGACCGTGCCCAAGGCGAAGCTGGAGACTCTTTTCGCCAATGTCGCGAACGCGATAAAGGATTTGCGCCAATAAAGAAAGGAAACGACAAAATGAAAAACGAAAAAAGGCTTGCCGCTGTCGCAGTCGCGATAGCAAGTCTTCATTCTTCATTCTACATTCTTCATTCTTTCGCCGCGCCCGAGAAGTGCGCCACGGTCAAATTCGCCGGCTTGGACGGCCAGATCGCCTGCGTGACGGCCTTCGGCGAGATGATCGGCAATTCCATGGTCGGAACCCTCGCGACGGCGAAGCTTCTCGACAATCCTCTGGTAAAGTTCTTCGGCCCTGCGCGCAAGGGCGCCGACATAAGCGGCTTTTTATACGCGGATATGCCGGAAGGCGCGAAGGAGAAGAATTTCGAAGGGGCTTTCGAGG
This sequence comes from Kiritimatiellia bacterium, assembly GCA_017965685.1. Classification (GTDB taxonomy): domain Bacteria; phylum Verrucomicrobiota; class Kiritimatiellia; order RFP12; family UBA1067; genus UBA1067. Next base: position 2,567 of record JAGCPM010000034.1, read on the forward strand.
ATAACGACTTTACTGTCATCTACCCCGTCAAGCGCACGAAAGCCGAGTTCCTCGCAGCCTATCCGGATGCGGTCGAGACCAACGGCGTGATCTATGTCGAGGATGCGATCGAACCCTTCGACGAAACGTACATAGCGTTCACTGAAGACGGCAAATGGGCCGTTGCGTCCGGCAAGGAAAAGTATCTAAAGCTGGCTATGGAGGAAATCGCGTTCGCGGAAAGGCCCATTGGCGCTCCTGTCGCGGAATTCGAGGCTCTTCCTCCGCTCGTCAAGGCCCTCCCTGCGCTTATGGTGGCGAACATCAAGGACGATGAAGACATAAACAACAAGAAGGCCATCAAAGAATTCGCCGAGCTCATAAAGATGGTGGAATCTTTCCGCTTTTCGCTTTCCGTGGATAAGAAGGGGATCGACTTCCTGCTCGCGACAAAACCCGTTGAAGGAACACCTCTCGCAAGTTCCTTCGATTGCCCGCTCCCGGAAAAGCCTTTCTCCGCCTTCCCTGCCGGCTCGGCCGTAGCTTCCTCGTACGCGAAGAACACCGGCATCAATCCAGACCGCTTCAAAGGCCAGGCGGAAACGCTTGTCGCTCTTCTGAAGAAGCATGGCGTCAAGACTGATTTCGTATCCGTCAAGGCCGAGAACTCCATTACCGCAATCGATTTGGACATCGCCGCCGAGATAGCGTATGTCAACGGCGAGGGCAAGGATGCGTTCAAGAAGCTCGATGCGGCGAAGTTGATCGACGAATTCTATTCGCAGACCTTCGAATCATCCAAGCCGGTATGGAACGCGGAAGGCTCCGGCTGCGCGTTCAGCGTCAAGGACGTTCCCGTAGAACCCTCGCTTGACGAGCGTCTGGCCTATACCGTTCCCGATTGCGCCGCTAAGAAGCCCTGCACCGTGACGGTGGTGTCGCTCTATCCGACCATGAAGCTTTGCTCCGGAAAGGTGCTCGAATGCCTGCCCAAGGACAAAGCAGGAGATATCGAACCCGTCAAGGCGCTCTTTGCGACTCTTCCGCCGCCCGGCAAGGGCGCGACAGTTGCGATGGCGTGGAAGGATGGCGCGGAATTTGACTATCTCGTCCGCATCCATGCCGATGAAGTGAAAGGCTTGTCTTCCGTCGTCAATGTTGTTGTCGGTTTCGCGATGCAGGCGGCGTTGTCGCGTCCTTGCCCGCAGTTTGAGTGCGACGACGATACCGACTGCTGCGATGACGATGACGAAGACGCCGATGCTGACGATGCCGGCGATGAGGATTAAGGCCCGCGCAAAACTGAATTTCACCCTCGAGGTTCTCGGCGTGCGCGAGGACGGCTACCACGCGCTCCGTTCTCTCGTCGTGCCGATATCTCTGGCGGACGAAATCTCCATCGATAAATCGGCGACTCTCGAAAGCGACGTTCCGTATCCTGACGACCTTTGCCTCAAGGCTGCGCGGGTCCTTGGCGTGACCGGTGCGAAGATAAGCGTCGTTAAGCGGATTCCGGCCGGCGGAGGGCTCGGCGGAGGTTCCGCGGATGCCGCCGCCACCATGATTCTTCTCAACGGTTTGTACGGCCTCGGCCACACGCGCGAAGGCCTCGCAAGGCTCGCCGCGCAGGTTGGGAGCGACGTTCCCTCGCTGGTGCATGGCGGGGCGGTGCTGATGGAAGGCCGCGGCGAAACAGTCTCGAAATGGCCGTCTATGCCGGTATTTGACGTGGTTCTGGCCAATCCTGGCGTCGCAAGCTCCACAAAAGAAGTCTACGCGAATTGCGTCTCGCGCGTGACATCGGACGA
>JAGCPM010000035.1 GCA_017965685.1 Kiritimatiellia bacterium
AACGCCTGCATCAAAAGGTCGATAGCCGTCACAAACGTCGCGATGATCACAATGTAGCATGGTATGTGCACCGCCGACGGTATCACCTTTCTCAAAGCGGAAACCAGGCTGTTCGAGCAAACGAGCACGAACGTCGCCGCAAGCCCCATGCCCAACGCGTTCTCGAGGCTCGTCGTCACGGCCAAAGTCGGGCACAACCCGAGCACCAGCCGAAAGATCGGATTGTTCTTGAATATTCCGTACCAGAATGAGAATAATGTTTTCATGTTGCGTATTATACCAAATTTTCCCGCTCGCTGCAATAGGTTGCGTAAAAAATCAGAGACGAATCTTGCCGGAGGCGAGTTCGGACCGGTAGCTGGCAACGGTCATGGCAAGACCCTCGTCCAGCGGAATCGCGCTCTTCCATCCGAGCGAACGGATGAGGGATGTGTCGCAAAGCTTCCTCGGAGTACCGTCCGGCTTTGTAGCGTCCCAGCGAATCTCGGCATTGGAGCCTGTCGCGGCCTTGACCTTCTCCGCAAGAACCCTTATCGAGACCTCCTCGCCGCTGCCGACATTCATCACATTCGGCGGATTTTCCAGGGAAAGCGCGAAAAGGCAGGCGGAGGCTAGATCGTCCACGTGCAGGAATTCCCTTAGCGGCGAGCCCGTGCCCCACAAATCGACATGGCCTTCGGCGGTCTCGAACTTGCGAATGAGAGTCGGCAGGACATGTCCACCCACGATATCGTAGTTGTCTCCCGGGCCGTAAAGGTTCGTCGGCATTAGAGAATGGTAGAGAAGCCCCTTGTCGCGTCTCAGGAACTCGCAAAGCTTGAGGCCCGAAATCTTTGCGAGCGCGTATCCCTCGTTGGTCTTTTCGAGAGCACTAGTCAGCAGAGACTCTTCCTTAATCGGCTGCGGAGCCATGCGCGGATAGATGCAGGTCGAGCCGAGAAAGAGGAGCCGATTGACGCCCGCTTCGGCGGCCTGCCATACGGTGTTGAGAGCGATCATCTCGTTCTCGTAGAGGAATAGCGCGTTGGCGGCACTGTTCGCGCCTATTCCGCCGACCCTGGCAGCCGCGATTATCGCGACGTCCGGTTTTTCAGACATATAGAATCCCCGCACCGCCTTTGTGTCGAGCAGGTCGAGTTCCGAATGTGTGCGCGTGATTACGTTGGCGAACCCTTCCTTCGCGAGCGCGCGGCATATCGCGCTCCCGACCATGCCGCGATGCCCCGCGACGAATATCTTTTCGGTCTTTTCCATCGTCTTCAGCCCTTCAGCCTGCGTTCCTTTTCCGCAAGGGCGAGATCGGCGGTTACCATCATCTTCACGAGTTCGGGAAACTTCACCTCAGGCTCCCAGCCAAGCGTTTCGCGCGCCTTCGTGGCATCGCCGAGGAGCTGGTCCACTTCGCTCGGGCGGATGTAGCGCTCGTCATACTCCACGTAATTCTTCCAGTCGAGGCCAACTTCGCCAAACGCGAGTTCAAGGAACTCCTTTACGCTGTGCATCTCGCCGGTCGCGAGGACGAAATCGTCTGGCTTTTCCGCCTGCAGTATCTTACACATGCCCTTCACATAGTCGCCGGCGAACCCCCAGTCGCGCAGGGCGTTTATGTTGCCCATGTAAAGTTTCTCCTGAAGGCCCATCTTGATGCGACCGACAGCACGCGTTATCTTGCGCGTCACGAACGTCTCGCCGCGCCGCGGAGACTCGTGGTTGAAAAGTATTCCGTTCGACGCGAACATGCCGTACGCCTCGCGGTAGTTCCTCACCGCCCAGTAGGAATAGAGTTTTGCCACGCCATACGGACTCCTCGGATAAAACGGGGTCGTCTCCTTCTGCGGGACTTCCTGCACAAGGCCGAAAAGCTCTGAAGTGGACGCCTGATAGACGCGCGTCTTCTTCGCGAGGCCAGTGAGATGCACGGCCTCGAGCAGCCTCATCGTTCCTAGAGCGTCGACATCGCCCGTGAACTCCGGCGAATCAAAGGAGACCCTCACATGGCTCTGTGCGGCGAGGTTGTATATTTCGTCTGGAGAAATCTCGTAGACGAGCCTCGAAAGATTGGAACTGTCGGCCATGTCGCCGTAGTGCAGAAACAGCGTACGGCCGTTCACGTGGGGATCCTGGTAGAGGTGGTCGATGCGCTCCGTGTTGAACGTCGACGCGCGGCGCACAAGGCCATGGACCTCATAGCCTTTCGAGAGCAGGAATTCCGCGAGATACGAACCGTCCTGCCCGGTTATGCCGGTAATGAATGCTTTCTTCATTTTCATCCTTTCCTGTTGTAGAGTGTCTTAGATTGCGATATTATACTGCCGAGAAACGCCTTGAGATTTCCATCTGGCGCGAACTTGAGGCCCTCGTCGGCCCAGTATATCGCCGAAAGAAGAGGGTTCGTCCAGTCGTCCATGCCGTATTTCTTCTCTATCGCGCGCATCTTTTCTGGATCCATGCCCAGCGAGAGCCAGTCGTCCTTGGCTTTAGCGTCCTTGACTATCTCCTTCCATTTCTCGCGGTACAGGCCAGAGGCGTCGTCCAGATCGGCGCCGAGTTTAAGTTCGAAGAGCCATGCAAGTTCGCAGTAGAGTTGGGGATCGCGCGGATTGAGCCTTATGCCGCCGTCGCGAAGGAGCTCTATCGCCGAAAGCACCCAGCGCCAGCGGTCCTCGAAAGTGGGCATCATGACGGAAATGTTGTACGCGAGATTCCACGCCGAATAACTCCAAACCTCGGGCGTGTGCGGTTCAAGGAACGTCAGGGTTGAGGCGAGCTGCGCGAGTTCGACGTAGCGGCCCTCCTCCTGCAGCCTGTCGGCCCTGAACCATACGATCTCCGCCGCTATTGCCCTGAGAGACCCGAGCGACGCGATGACGCTTTCGGCAAAAACCGGCGCAGCCGACGGGCGGACTGAACACAGCGCGAACTGGCCGGCCACGCCAGCCACTGCAAGAATGGATATCGCCAGTAGTTTCTTCACGAAGTCACTCCCAGCATGTCTTTGAGCGCGGCGATTAGAGGACCTGTGCCGTACGCAATCACGAGGTCGCGCGGCGCGAACACCCAGTCGGGCCCCGGATTGCGGTGAAGCCGTCCGGCGCGGCTCACGCGTATTATGTTCGCGCCTGTCTTCGCCCTGATGTTGAGTTGCGCGATCGTGGCGCCTATCGCGGGCGAGAGATACGGCACTATAACCTTGTGCACAAGCTCAGCGGGGACGGTCAGCACGAGTGGATTCTGCGGAAGGTCTCTGTGCTCGGCGCGTATCTTCTCGTCGGCCGAGACGGCGTCCACGAGCCGTTTCGACGTGCGCTTGGCAGCCTTCATGAAGAACTTCCAGCCGAACACGGCCACGAACATGTTGACGGACAAAAGTATCCACTTCGCCACAGGCTCGCGCGGCACGATATTGAGGTTGACCATCGTTAGCTGCACGAACCATGCGATAATCACCGCCGCCATTGTGAACACCACCACAGTGTTTCTCAGCGGAGCGGACCACGCCGACTTCTCGGACTTGGCGACAATCACCGAACCTATCGCCCGCCCGAGATAGCGCGAGGTTCTCGCGGCCGAGGCGAGGGTGCCGATCATGAACACGTTGAATACGAGCGCGAAGAAGAGTTGCTTGTGCGCGTTGAAAAATGCGGAAGCCCAGCCCCATTCCCGCCCTGCAAGTATCGAGCAGACTATCGCTACCGCGAAGTTCATGACCGCAATCAGCGCGAGCACCACGAGAGAGTGCTTTATCCTGCGCCGCGCCTCGTCGCCTTTCGCCGAATCGCGGTAGCGCGCGAGAAGCGCCTGGTAAGCCTCCAGCAGTTTTCTCGCCTTCGCCGGCGTGTTCGCCTCCGCCCACTCGCCCAAAGGCTCGGAAAGCCTGAGCAGGAGAGGATTGAGGAGGGCCGTAAGTATCGATGCCGCGACCACTATCTGGTACATCGGAGTAGAGGTGTCGCCCGTCGCGACTGCATAGAGTATCGCCACGAGAAATGCGAACTCGCCTATCTGCGCGAGGCCAAGGCCCATCTGCACCGCCGTCTTTACGCCCTGCCCAGAAAGAAGAGCGCCTATTGAAC
>JAGCPM010000036.1 GCA_017965685.1 Kiritimatiellia bacterium
CCGCTAGGCACGGAAGTCTACGACGAGGATACGGGCCTTTTCGTGGCCGACATATCGGAGCCGGGACAGTCCGTGATTGTCGCCAAGGGCGGCGCGGGCGGATTCGGCAATGTGCATTTCAAGTCTGCCGTCAACCAGGCTCCGACGGAGCACACGCCCGGCGGAGAGCCGGAGGAAAAACGCCTGAGGCTGGAACTGAAGACGATTGCGGACGCGGGGCTTCTGGGCTTTCCCAATGCAGGGAAGAGCTCGCTTCTTTCCGCCCTTTCATCGGCAACGCCGAAGATTGCGAACTATCCTTTCACCACCCTCAACCCCATGGTCGGCACCATACGCTACGACGACTACGCGAAGATCGCGATGGCGGACGTCCCGGGCATAATCGAGGGCGCCGCGAAGGGCGTGGGGCTGGGGCTCGCCTTCCTTAAGCACCTCGAGCGCTCAAAGGTTCTTGTGTACGTAATCGACATGGCGGGAACCGACAACCGCGAACCCTGGACGGACTACGCGGTTCTCAAGAAGGAGATAGACGAATATTCGCCGGAACTCGCGTCGAGGCCATTCCTCGTGGTGGCCAACAAGATGGACGCTTCATCTGCGCCGGAGAATCTCGAACGTTTCGAGAGGGAGACGGGCGTGAAGCCTATAGCGATTTCCTGCGAGACTCGCGAGGGCCTGGACGCATTCAAGAAAGCCCTGAGGGAAATCGTGAACCCGAAAACCAGATTCCACCACACGCACTCGGACCACGGGCTCGACCTAAAGGACATGCCCGACACGACTGGCGACGAGATCCCGGCCGACGCGATGCGCTACGCGACATTCCTGAAATTCGACAAGCCGAAGGAGAAGAGGCACCCTTCGCGCGGCAACATACATTGACGACCCGCAACCATGGCAAGCAAAGACAAGAAGCACAAGAACGGCAGCGACGCCGAGCCGCCAAGCCTATTCGATAATCTCGATCTTTTTTCAGCGCAGGATCTATCGGCCGCAAAGGAAACGCCTAAGACTCTATTCCCAGCAAAGTCGGGACTCACCGGCAGCGGACCGATGCGCGAGCTTTTCGACTACAACTTCCGGCAGTATTCCGCTTACGTGATCTGCTCGCGCGCCATTCCGGCGGTAGAGGACGTACTTAAGCCGGTGCAGCGGCGCATAATGCATTCTCTCTGGGAGAAGGATGACGGCAGGTACACCAAGGTCGCGAATATCGTCGGCCACGCGATGCAGTACCATCCGCACGGCGACGCCTCAATAGGGGATGCGATATGCGTTCTGGCCAACAAGCTGTGGGGCGAGGGAAAAGGATACCTTATCGACGGGCAGGGCAACTACGGCTCGATTCTCACCGGAATGCCTCACGCCGCAACCAGGTATATCGAGTGCCGCCTGACCGAACTCGCGCGCAAGGAGATATTCAACAAAAAGACGACCGTCTTCGTGCCCAACTACGACGGGCGCAAGGAGGAGCCGGTATATCTTCCGTCGAAGCTGCCGCTTCTCCTGATGCTTGGCGCGGATGGAATCGCGGTAGGCCTTTCTACGGCGATACTGCCGCACAACTTCATTGAACTTCTGGAGGCCGAGATCGCGATAATCCAGAAGAAGCCGTTCGCGGTATACCCGGACTTCCAGCTCGGCGGCATAATGGACGTGAGCGATTATCAGGACGGGCTCGGAAAGGTGAAGGTCCGCGCGAAGATCGAGAAGGACGGCAAGAACAAGCTCGTGATAACCGAACTTCCGTGGGGCGAGACGACCGATTCGATTGCGCAGTCGATAGAGGACGCGATAAAGAAGAAGAAGGTCCCCGTCCGCAAGCTGCACGACCTCACGAGCGACACGGTGAAGATAGAGCTCGAGCTGCAGACGGGCGAGAACCAGGAAAAGGCGATAGTCGCCCTGTACGCGTTCACGAACTGCGAGAAGTCGCTTTCGTCGCGCCCAATAGTGCTGGATGGCGGCCGCCCGAAGCTGATGACCGTTTCGCAGATACTGGGTAAGAACACGGAACGGCTGATGGAACTGGTGAGGCGCGAGCAGGAGATACGTCTCGGCGAACTGGACGAACTCTTCCACGCGCGCACCCTTGATCGCATATTCATCGAGGAGCGCATCTACAAACGCATTGAGAACGAGAAGACGTACGAGGGCGTGGTGAATGCCGTCATCACGGGGCTCAAGCCGTTCCGCAAGGAACTTCGCCGCGACGTGACGCAGGAGGATGTCGAGCGCCTCTTGCAGATCAAGATCAGGCGCATTTCGCAGTTCGACATCGACAAGAACCGCGAGGAGATCGAGGGCATACTCAAGGAAGAGGCGCAGGTGAAGGACAATCTCGTGCATTTGCGCGCGTTCGTGGTGAAGTACCTGAAGGGCCTCGTGAAGGAGTACGCCAAGAAGTATCCGCGCTGCACGAAGATACAGGAAGGCGCCTTCAAGCAGGTTGACGTCCGCGCGATCACCGCGAGCGAGCTGACGATAAAGTGGGACAAGGAAAACCATTATCTCGGCAGCGGGTTGAGGAACGGAGACGAACTGTTCAAGTGCTCCTCGCTGGACGAACTCATACTCGTGTGGAAGGACGGCCGGTTCAAGAAGATACAGCCGGAAGAAAAGATATTCGTCGACAAGGATCTTCTGACCGTCTTGCGGTTCAACCAGGAAAAGGACCGCGACACGCGCGATTTCACGTGCGTGTACGAGGAGTCGAACTACGGCTTCAGCTACATAAAGCGCTTCCGTTTCGGCGGACTGATCCGCAACAAGGAATATCGCCTCGCGCCGGAAAAACCGAAGTCGAAGATACTCTTTTTCCAGGAAGGCTGCCCCGATACTATATACGTGAAGTTCAAGCCGGCGAAGAACCAGCGCATCCACCAGCAGTTCTACCTGCCGAAGGAGCAGGTGATGCGGGTGAACCGCGAAACGGGGAAGAACGAGAAGAAGGACGTCGTGGAGATACGCACCTCCTCTACGCGCGGCAAGCAGCTTTCGACAAAGCCGCTCGCGAAGATATCCGCCTCGAAACTTTCGTGGTGGGACGATTCGGAGGCGCCTTCAAAGGGAATCCTCGACTGACGGCGCGGGGAAAGGTTTCGAATGCGCTCTCTTTCGGTACTCTGGCTCCACAGGAAGACGCAGGCTGACGAAAAGGCGTTGCCCCTGATTGAATACGCTCTGTCGGACGCGTTCAAGGATTTCTGCCAGAGCGTCTTCAACGTACACGCCCCTCTCGAGTATCCTCCGCTCCATCTGGCGGTCGTCGAGAACGCGGATGAACTGCCGCTCTCGCAGAGAATCGACATGTGCCTTTTCATGGTGGACGACGATCTGATGTCCAGCTATGTGGGCGAATCCACGCTGAAGGAATACCTCGGAGTGTATTTCCCGCAGATTCCGCGTGTTGTGGTGGCCTATCCTGGCCACAGGCGCGTGGCGGTTCCGCAGCGGCGCTGGACGAAGAAGCCGGCGGCGTTCTTCTACCATGCCGCGCGTCACCACGACCGGCTGGTACATCTTTTCAAGTCGTTCTGGATGCCGCGCTTCTGGACGGCGCTTAGGCAGTACGTGGCGACGAAGGCGGGAACCGCCTGGCACACTCCCGGCCACTCGGGCGGCAGCGCCTTTTCGTCCTCGCCTTTCCTGCGTGGCTTCAGTGAGGCATTCGGTCCGATGATATTCAGAAGCGACCTTTCCGTTTCGGTGGAGTCCTTGGGCGACCTTTCCGCGCCAGAGGCGCACACCCCGCTTTCCGAGGCGCAGAAACTTTCGTCGGAGATATTCGGAACGGCGCTGAGCTGCTACGTCACCAATGGCACGTCGACCTCGAACAAGGCGATGCTTATGACTCTCCTCAAGCCGGGAGAAGTAGTGCTCGTCGACCACAACTGCCACAAGTCCGTGCACCACGCGATAGTGATGTCGGGGGCCATCCCGCGCTATCTGCCGGGCCGCTGGAACGCATCGCTCGGCGTGTGGGGTCCGGCGGCGCTCGCCGACATCGAGGGCGCGCTTTGCGAGAAGGGCGACAAGCCCAGACTCCTCATCCTCACCACCTGCACCTACGAGGGTGTGCTCTATCCGGTATGGGAAATCGCCCGGATCTGCGAGCGTGAAGGAGTCCTTTTCTATGCCGACGAGGCATGGGCGGGGCATCTCGGCTTCCATCCCCACTACACGCGCAAGGGCGAGGACGACGAAATCTTCCGCTACAGCGCGACCGACGCGTACTGCGGAGCGCATTTCGCGGTGCAGTCGACGCATAAGATCCTTTCGGCTTTCTCGCAGGCGTCGATGATTCACGTCTCGCCGCGCTTCAAGGCACTGCTGGAAGATGACGCGCGGTCGCAGTTCCGCTGGCTCAGGCGCCGCTTCGCGTTCCACGGCCACGGCTCGTTCGAGAAGTTCACGCATGACCTCAGGGAGTTCCTGCGCTATTGGCACTCCACTTCGCCGCACTATCCGTTCCTCGCGACGCTCGATATTGCGGGCGTGCAGATGCGGCTCGAGGGAATGAAGCTCGTCGACGAGCGCCTCAAGTGGGTCGCGGATTTCAGGAAGAGGGTCGCCCTCGCGGTCGGCAAGCCGGAAAGCGAGTGCTTCGCGGATATCGGCGACATCGCCGGGCGCGGCAGCTGGGCGGAGGATGGCTACGCGAAGGATCCGCTGAAGATCGTGATCATGCTGAAGAATCCCGAAGCGTGCAAGGCGTTCCGTCAGGCGCTCCTCAAGGCGCACATCCAGTGGGAGAAGTCTACGTCTACGACGGTTCTCTTTCTTGTCACGGTCGGCACGCTCGAGGAGCATTTCGAAGATCTTTTCCGGGTGGTGCGCCTTTCGAAGGTCCTCATAGGGCGCCCGCAGAGATCTTCCTGCGGCAAGATGCAGTCTCTGGACGCCAGCTTTTCCGGCGCGCCGGCCGTATCGCCGCACGCCGCCGCGCTGTGCGACGGCGAGCTTGTCCGGGTCGAGGATGCAGCCGGCCGTATCGCTTCGCAGTTCCTCGTGCCGTATCCGCCGGGAATACCGGTGATGAAGCCCGGCTTCAGGATTACGGAGGAGGATGTGCAAATCGTGAAGAATGTCATCGCCGCCGAAGGCTGCGATGCCGTGCACGGCCTTTTCTGCCGGGGCGGGCACGCTCCGTATTATGTGGAAGTCCTTAATGCTGACGAGGAAAGGCGGCTTCTGTGAACGACACGCCAAAGGCCAATCGAATCCATATAGCGATATTCGGCTACCGCAACGCCGGCAAGTCGACGCTCATCAACGCACTCACCGGGCAGAATCTGGCGATCGTCAACGAGAAGAGCGGAACCACGACCGACCCCGTTTCGAAGGCGATGGAGATACTTCCTCTCGGCCCGTGTCTCGTGACCGATACGGCCGGCCTTGACGACGACGAAGGCGAGCTTGGCGCGCAGAGAGTCGCGAAGTCGCTTGACGTCCTGTCGACTACGGATGTGGCGATATGGGTGGGCGCCGAGATAGATCCGAAGTTCTCCTCGGTCTGCGCGGCGCGCAAGATCAAGGTTCTCCAATACCAAAGGGGTGATAGCGTCGAGGATCTCAAGCGGCGCATAGCCGCCCTTGATATTGTGGAATCTACGCGGCCGCTCGTCGCCGATCTCGTGGAGAAGGGCGATCTTGCCGTTTGCGTGTGCCCGATAGATTCGTCGGCGCCGAAAGGGCGGCTCATACTGCCGCAGCAGCAGATAATACGCGAAATACTCGATTTCGGCGCGACGGCGATAGTGTGCCGCGAAAAGGAACTCGCCGAAACCCTCTCGCGAATTCCGCGACCGAAACTCGTGATAACAGATTCGCAGGCGTTCCGTGTCGTGCGTGACATCGTGCCAGAAAACCTGCCGCTTACTTCTTTCTCGATACTTTTCGCCCGCGCGAAGGGCGACCTCGCCGAATTCAGGCGGGGAGCGCAAAAGATAGCCGCGCTGCGCGATGGCGACAGGATCCTCGTCTCGGAAGGGTGCACGCACCATCGCCAGTGCGAGGATATCGGCACGGTCAAGCTGCCTAAGTGGCTTGAGTCCAAGACGGGCAGGAAGCTCGAATTCGAGTTCACTTCGGGCGGCTCTTTCCCGGCAGACCTTTCGAAATACGCGCTCGTGGTGCATTGCGGCGGATGCACCTTGACGCGGCGGCAGGTAATGGAGCGCGTGAATCGCTGCAAGGCGGCGGGGGTCCCAATCGTGAACTATGGCCTCGCGATAGCGTTCTGCAACAATGTGGAAGTGGGGTTCCCGGCGTCATGATATCCGTTTCCGGAAAGCTTCCCCGTATCTTGGGGCTCGCTCGCGCGGAGCTTATTGCCGCGGCAAGGATTTTTGCGCGGCTCTCCGGCGAAAGGGTGGGGGAAAACTTCCGCGACGTGACGGTGATAGTGCAGGATGACGCCGCATCGGACGAGGTCCACCGCGCGATAATGGGCGTGGAGGGCGCGACTGATGTGATTACACAGCGATATGAAGCGATTCCTCCCGAACCGCCTGGAGTATACGGCGAAATATACGTGAACGCCGAGCGTGCGGTTTCCGCTGCGCCGAAGCGCAAAAACTGGTCGCCGGCGAAGGAATTCCTTCTCTATGTCGCGCACGGCTTCGACCATCTTTCCGGCGCGGACGACCATACCCCCTCCGGCTACGCCGCCATGCGCCGCCGCGAGCTTTCCTGGTTGCGCCAATCCTGACGTCGCAAATTGAAAGGAGTAGGGGTGGAAATGACAATGAAGAATACAACAGTAGTAATAGCTACAATGGTGGCTTCAGTTGTTGCGTTCGTGGCTGTCAGATAGGCCTGTTGAATGTTGCCGAAGAGATGGAAAAGGGCTGTCAGATAGGTCTCGTCAACATAATCGGCAAAGGTGGTGCGTTGCCCATCTTCCCAATCTTCAATTGCGGCTTCTGATAGGAAGTGAGTGAAGTTTAACGTCATTACCCCAGAACCCAAAGTGTTGCATTGCCCAAGATTCCCGGAAACGAAAAGAATCGCTATTCCCGTTCAATGAGACCTTCCGGATACTCCAGCCCATCTTCAAAGATAAGCTTGCCGCCTTTTTCGACCGTATATGCAGCGTAACGGACATTAGGGATGTCGCCGTCATCCGTCCTTGCGTCCGGAGGCGGAGTTTCTGTTTTCGCAACGAAGTCTGTTTTGCATTTCCCGGATGTGATGAATGTGACGCCGTTGCAAATCCTGATGTGACAGGCCTTGACCTTAGGCCACATGAATGTGCCCGATCCCTTGAACACAAAATGTTCTATGCGAGAATATTTACCGCTCTTGGGATCGTAGAGCTCGTGGAAATACCGCGCATCTTCGGCCGCCTCGTCCTTCATTATGTAAGTTGTTGACCGTGATGCCTAGGTCGGCGGCCACGATCTCTTCCGCGTCCGCATGCTGAATGCCGCGCTGGAGCAGGCAGTTTTCGATCCATGGTGCGTAGTCGCGGTAGAATCTGGCCCAGCGGTTCTGGTCGTTATCGGCAAGCCCTTTGAGAAGCGTCGCTGTCGTTTCAAGCATATGGTTTGTCCTGTTATGATGCGCGAAGTATATCATAATATGCATTGCCTGCGCAAGTCGCGTAAGATTCGCCGCCTGGCATACGAGTTGGTAGTGAGTGTGGTCGCTTTTTTTCATGGTGGTGAAATTTTGAACGAGTTGCCATGTAAAACAGCCTTTAGTCCCGTTGGCACGGAAATTGCTAAATACGAGACATGGCAACCTTTTGTAAACCTTCGTTCATGGCCGTGCGTCAGACATTCCAGTTTCAATTTGACCGGACTGGGCAAAATATGATAAAATATACGCCTGTTGAAAGCAACCATAAGGACTGTTACAAAGTGGAGAAGAACGGAAACTTGATTCTGACGGGCTGGGGCTACGCTGAATACGTGGCCTCGGCAGCGGTCGCATTGAAGGCACTTGGCGGC
>JAGCPM010000037.1 GCA_017965685.1 Kiritimatiellia bacterium
AATATGATAAAATATACGCCTGTTGAAAGCAACCATAAGGACTGTTACAAAGTGGAGAAGAACGGAAACTTGATTCTGACGGGCTGGGGCTACGCTGAATACGTGGCCTCGGCAGCGGTCGCATTGAAGGCACTTGGCGGCAGAGCGGACGTGTACGGCGTGAGCCGCAGGCGTCTGCCGGAGTTCCTTGGCGAGCTCGCGGGGGAACGTGGAATGCCGCAATGGAAGCACATCTACCTTCTTGGTCTCTCGTTGAGCGGCGATCCTGAATCGCTCAAGGTGGCTCTTGCAAAGCTGAAGGCAAAGGGCGTGGAGGTGACGTGGATAAGTGCTCTTGAAATGCCCGAACACATCGCCACGCTGCTTGACGGCCTCGTGAAGGTGCGCTGCTATGATGGTAGCCTTCTTGAAGCGGTCGGGCAGACGTTTGGTGTGGACGTCGAGGTGTTCATGCCGTTCCTCAAAGATCGAAAGAGAGTGTCGGCGGACGTCCGCGCCTACTTCACGCTGATCGACACGGCGCAATTCTACTACCGCAATTATCAGGACGAATCTCTCTACGCCACGACCGCCCGCTATCTTGCCGGCGGCATCCGTCCTGCGGCGTGGGAGCCGGATGTCAGGAGCGCCGTCGAACATTACGACCGCTACGGCAACAGGGAGCTTCTTGGGAAAAGCGACGAGATCACGACATTACAGGATCGCATCAACCGGGTGGCGGCGCATGAACATGCCCGCGTCCTCATCCTCGGCGAAAGCGGCACCGGCAAGGAGACAGTCGCCCAACAGATCCACACAAAGAGCCCGAGATGGAAGATGCCGTTCGTCGCCTTCAACTGCGCGAGCGTGACGAAAGACCTTCTGGAGGATCGGTTCTTCGGACACGAGCGTGGGGCGTTCACGAACGCCGTGGAGCGGACGGATGGTCTGTTCCTCCAGGCGGATGGCGGTACGCTCTTCCTTGATGAGATTGGAGAGATGTCGCTGGAGGTTCAGGCGCTACTGCTGCGCGTTCTCGAAGGAGGACGGTTCATGCGTGTGGGCGGCAAGGAGGAACTGAAGTGTGACGTTCGACTCATCACAGCCACAAACCGCGACTTGCCGCGCCTCGTGGTCGAAGGTAAGTTCCGCGAAGACCTCTACCAGCGCCTCAATGTGGTGCAGATGAGAACGCCGTCCCTGCGCGAACACAAGGATGACATACCGATCATCGCCAACGCATGGTGGCGCAAGTTCCATGACAACGCCATTCTCAAGGAAGAGCAGATTGCCGCGCTGATGGATTACGACTATCCCGGCAACGTCCGCGAACTCATCAACATCCTTGACAGGGCGACCGCTTTGGAGGAGTATGATTTTGCAGCCCTCATGCGTGAACACAAGGAGATGAACGCAGGGCTTTCGGGTGGACTGGAACTGAAGTCGGGGCGCATTCCCGACAAGCTTGAGGACGCGACTCGACTTCATGTCCGCCGTGTGTACGAGAAGTACGGTCAGAATCTCACCCGCGCCGCCGAAGCGCTCGACGTGAGCCGCAATACGGCGAGGAAGTATCTGTAAATGTTGCCAATGTGGAAATGTTGCCAATACCAAATCCAATTACCAATGGGGAGATGCAAAGTTGGCGTGAAATGTCGCCAAGTTTGCAGTATATTTGCAACACTGCGTTGTGCCGTGGCGGATTTTATGATATAATTCAGTGAAGTTCGTCAGAAAGCGGAGTAAGCTTGAAGTATGATTGTTCATTGAACATAGGTATTAACGCCATGAAAATCGAAGAACTTATCGACGGAGGGGAGCAGACCGCGCAGAGCGTGCGGTCCGTTCTTAACATACTTCTGGAATCGCCGTACTTCTACAAGGAGGACGACGAGCGGCTGTTTCTTGTGCTGATGCGCCACAAGCGCGCATTCGAGGCTTTTTTTGAGAAGTTTTTCGGATGGGTGCTCGTGATGGACGCTAAGTGTGCGCGGCTCTACAAGCCGAAGTGGTTCAATGAAAAGATCACGCTTCCGAACCGCGACATGTTCACCTTCACGAAGCGCGACGACTGCATGGCATTTCTTCTTGTCCTGGAGTTCTTCGAGCGCGAGTGTCGCGAGCAGAGCGTTACTGCTGACGACCGCGACAACCTTCGCTTCCGATTCGGCGACCTGCTCGAATACGCTGCGATGCGCTTCCGCGCGCTGATGGCAGCCAAGGAAGAGAACTACACCGACGAGCGCGTTCGCCAGATTTTGAAGGGCATCATGCCTCAGCTTGAGAAATACCGCTTCCTCAGAAAGATCAAGCCCTCCGCCGACGACAGCGTGAGCGAATCCGAGACGATCTTCGAGTGCCTACCCGCAATGTGGCACTACCAAGCCGCCCAACTCGCCCAGCCCATAAATGCGGGGAAGGAGGGAATGCAGGAATGAAACCACGCGAGACATATAAGATCACGGCCGTGAGGCTGGTGGAGTTCCACAACCTCGGGACGACGACGATCGAGATTCCAGATGGCGGGCATCTGTTTCTGCTGGGCGACAATGGCTCGGGGAAAACGACGATCCTTGACGCAATCCACCTCGTACTGACCGCTGGACGCGAAATGGAGTTCAATTCTGCTGCGCGCGTCGCAGGTGCCAAGGACTCGGGAGGACGCACCATCCAGGGCATTGTCCTGCGCTACAACGCCGTCACTGGACGAACCGCGCGCGAAAACGGCATTACATACGCGGCGGTCGAACTGCGGTCGGATTCGGGCAAGGTCTGCTCGCTCGCCGTGGGGCTTTCCTCCATGGGTATGGATGTCGCATTCGATCGCTGGGGCGGAATAGCCTCCGTTCCTATTGCCGACCTGCCGCTCTCTATCAAGGGTGAAGGCGACAATGACGGGAAGGAGCGAGCGGCGACGCAGGGCGAGTTCAAAAGCGGCATGGCGTCGCTCACGGGCGGAAAGTACTACAATCACATCAATGACTATGCAGACGCCGTGGGTGCGCGTCTCTTCGGCGGCGAGGCGAAGTATGCCGATGTATGCAAGCTTCTCAGAACCGGCAAGGCGTACCGCGAAATCGCCGCGCGCGCCGCGAACTATGACGATCTCTTCCGCCAGCTTCTAGAGGACCCAAGCCGTGAGACGTTCGAGCCGCTTCTGAAGGGGCTGCGCGAGATCGAGGAAAGCAAGGCCAAGCTCGACCAGATTGACGAGCGCGCGAACTACCTCGATGACTTGCGGAGAGAGTCGGAGCGACTTGGGAAACTGCGGCTCAAGTCGGACATCGTGTCGTGGTCCGAGGAGAATTCCAGACGCATGGAAGCGTCCGAAGCCGCCGCGTCGATTGCGGAGGCGGAGTTCGAGGGCCGGCGGCGACTCGCCGCGCTCGAAGGCGAATGGGCGGCGCTGAAGAATGAGGCCGCGCGTTCGCGCGAACGGCTCGCAGATCTGCGTGCCAAGGACAAGACCGGCCTTATCGACCGCGAGAAGGCGTCCGCCCAGCGCTATGCCGAGGCGGATCGCCGCGCCGGTGAAGCTGAACGGGCCTACGCCGAGGCGCGGCGGATCGCGGATGTCGCCGAGAAGGCGAAGCGCGAGGCCGAGGCGAAGCGCAGTGTGGTGCTCAGGAAAAGTGCGGACGATTTGGTCGCGGCGGGCAAGGCGGCGAATTTCCCCGTTGGCAGCGTTGCCGATGAGTTGTATGGCGGCATCACCAGCCATTTCGCTGACGTTCGTTCCAAGGTTGCCACCGAGGATGAGGTTCGTTCCGATGCGGCGTTTCGCGCCCGTGCGGCTGCGGCTGAATCCGCGCGTGAAGCCGATGCGCGGCGCGCAGAATTGGACGTCATTCGCGTGCGCGGAGAAAACCTGCCGGATGTCGAGGGCTTCGCGGAGGCGCGCGCGGAGATTCGTACGCAAATGCTCGGGGCGCGTCCGCTGTATGAGCTGCTGGAGCCTGCTTCCGGTTGCGACTCGCGCCACCTTGCGCTTCTGGAGCGGCTTGTGGGTGATGATTTCCTCGCGACGTGGGTCGTGAGGCCCGAAGAGGTAGATCAGGTGCGGCGGATTGCGTGGAAAGATTACGGTCACGCGGTACGCGTGACCCTACCGGCACAATCCCCGATGGTAGGGGCGCGCGTCCCGCGCGTCCGCAGCGCAGAAATCACTGTCGCGGTGCGTGGCGAGGCGGGGGATGTTTCGGTGAACGACTTGGCGCCGTGGCTTGGCTCGTTCGTGTCGTTCGAGGAGTCTGACGTCGAGGCGATTGGCCTACTCGCGCGACACCTTGCGGCAAAGGTCGGTCCGTCGGACGGCGAATTCCTTTCGCAGAAGACGTGGTGTTTCCGCGGACGCGAGGGCCTGCCGCCCTCCGCAAAGCCGCGGCTCATCGGGCGCAAGGCTCGCGAAGCCGAGCAGGCGCGTCTGGAGCGCGAAGCGGAAGCGCGGCTTGCCGAGGCCGAGAAGTCGCAGAAGGCGGCGGACAAGCTTGCCGCGTCCAGTGCAGATGCGCTTGCGCGCCTGAAAAGACTAGAGCAGTCGATTGACGCCGCGCGCGAGGTTGTGTGGCGCGAGGCGGATGCTGTGGGCGCGGCGGCGTCTGAAGCAGAATGCGCGGTGGAGCGCGCGGCGCTTGCGGGCGACGCGGCGGACGAGCGTCGGCGCGATGCGAATACGGCGCGTGAGGAACTCGAGGACATCCGCGTAAAGATGCGCGCGGAGGGAATTGACGGCACCCTCGAACAGCGCCTAGCGTCCGCCGAGAAAACCGTTCGTGCGCGCGAGGAGGAGGCGGATGAGAAGAGTCGCGAGATCGGCGGAACGCGCAGCAGGCTGGATGGACTCGTCAAGGCGCGCGAGGCGAAGGAGGCGGAGTCTGCGTCTGCGGCGAAGCGCGCCGACGAGTTCAGGTCCAGGTTCGCAGAGAGGATTCCGGAAGGAACGGACGTCGCCGATTTCGCGGCGGCGGAATGTCCGCAGAGCGCCGAGTCCGGTGTGGACTATGCGGCGCTGCGCGAGCAGCTTGCGAAGGACGCAGGCGCGGCTGAGGCGAAGATCGAGTCAAAGGTGAGGGACCAGAAGGGCGAGGCGTATGCGTTCTCGTTCGACAGGGCGGCAAACAGGATAACGGACAGAAGGGGGAGCCCGCTCGCGGAAGTCCTGACGGATGAGACGCGCCGCCTTGAGGAGCTGCGCGGCGTCCTTGACCAGAAGAGCCGCGAGGTGTTCGAGCGCATATTCATGGGCGAGGTGATGCGGAGGCTGTATCTCGATCTCATGCGGATAACCGACCTGACGGGACGCATCCAGCGCAAGCTCGCTGGACGTCGCTTTGGGTCGAACCGCTACGCGTTCGCCATAACGCCCGTCCCCGAATACGAGCATTTCGTCGAACTTGTTCGCAAGGGCTATGCGCTCGACGCAGGTGAAGACAAGGATGACCTGCGCGAGTATTTGGCGCAGCATCGTGAAGAGATACTCAACGCCGAGATTGACGCGATTCCCGACATCTTTGACTACCGCAGGTGGTTCCGGTTCGAACT
>JAGCPM010000038.1 GCA_017965685.1 Kiritimatiellia bacterium
GGTGTAGAAATACCCGGACGCCTTCAGGTCGAACAAATCGCCCATGTGCTGGGTCGTGGCGTACTTGAAGGTCGTCGACGAGTATATGGGCACCTGCCTCGGCTCGCCGCACTTAGGCTGCCAGCCGCGCTGCACACAGAGAGTGTCTATCTTCATCTCACTGCTCGTGGAAGTGATCCTTGCCGACTCCGCAAAGAGGGCAGGTCCAGTCGGCCGGCAGATCCTCAAAGGCGACTCCGCCGTTTTCCGCCGGATCGTACACGTGACCGCATACCGCGCAAACGTACTTCTTCATTTTCGTTTCTCCTTTACTTTCCGAAATAGCGCTTCAACAGGCCCTGGAAAGCCTTGCCGTGCCTGGCCTCGTCCTTCGCCATCTCGTGGACGGTGTCGTGGATCGCATCGTAGCCGAGCTCTTTGGCGCGCTTTGCGATGTCGAGCTTGCCCTGCGTGGCGCCATGCTCCGCCTCGACGCGCATCTCGAGATTCTTCTTCGTCGAATCGGTCACGACCTCGCCGAGAAGTTCAGCGAACTTCGCCGCGTGCTCGGCCTCTTCAAGCGCGGCTCTGCGCCAGTACTCCGCGATCTCGGGATATCCCTCGCGCGCCGCGACGCGGCCCATCGCGAGATACATTCCAACCTCGGTGCACTCGCCCGCGAAGTGAGCCCTAAGACCGGCCATCACTTCGGCGTCTTCAACCTTGCCGTCGCCCACATGATGCTCGCACGCGAATACGAGCTCGCCATTCCCGGCCTGCTTCGTGAAGCGGCTTCCGGGGACCTTGCACTGCGGGCAGAATTCCGGCGGATTCTCGCCCTCGTAAACGTACCCGCATACCGGGCATACCCATTTGGCCATTTCGGACCTCCTTGTTTTTTTGTTGTGTTGCGTATTGGGAGATATTATACCATATTTCACGCGAGCGTGTCTAGTGGCCAAGGCACTTCCTCGCAGAGAGCATCACAGCGTATCGACGTCTTTCTTCACCGCATCGTACACGGACGCCCTGCCGCCAAGGACATCCACGTTTTTGATCGTATCGTCCTCCAGCGTGACCGAAAAGGCCCACTCCTTGCGAAGCTTGCCGTCTGAAGGGCCTTTGAGCGTTCCGGGCTTGCGGTAATCGGCCTTGAAGCGCTCGACTTTCAACGACTGCCCGGCGTTCCCGCCGAACTTCGCCTTGATGGACGCGCTGCTGCCTTGCCACTTCTTGATCTGCCCGGGAAATTTCTTTGAAAGAGCATCCATCATAGCCGACACCTCCGAGGCCGCCGCATCGTCGCCGAAATCCGGATTCGCGTCCGAATACAGCGTTATCGAGTAGAGCGCGTTGTTGATGTGCGAATATTTAAGCCTCGCCTTGTCGCAAAGGCAGAAAGGCTTCTTCAGCCCGGTCTCGACAACGACATTGCCTTCCTCGTCCACTTTCGGAAACGCAGGAAGCTTTGCCACGGCGCCTATGTCGTAGCCGCAAAGCGATTCGATGCGCATGGCGGGGTCTACGCCGTTCAAACCTTCGGGAAGAGTCACCTTCCTGACCCTTATCTTCTTCGAGCGCACATAGGCGGCCTTGGCGAATTCCTTCGCGCGGGCGTCCTCGAGTTTCTCCTTGTCTTCCTGCTTCCTATTCTGGAGCTTCTTCGGGTTGTTGGTAGAGGGAATCTTTATGACAGTTGTCCTCCTCTTGCATCCGCAACATCCCGCGTTCGCCTCGCCGGGCGCAAATGCCGCAATCGCCAGAATGAGCGCGATCATGACTATGCCTTTTGCCATTTCGCGATCCTCCTACTGCACTATCTGGTATTTGACGTACTCCTCGCGCGAAGGCGGCGCGAATCGATCGTCCGCCCTGCTCCACGCAAGCACTATTTCCCCGCCCATCTTCGCATCGGCTTCGCATGCACCCTTCGGCAGAAGCGCATTGGGGCCGGCGACTCCTTCAGGCGGAGAGAGCAGAATGTCGCCTTCAATGGCAGATTCCGCCAGCAACGCGTTTTCTTCCGCATTGCGCCCGAGTATGAGCCCGGCGCCGCCTGGAAGTCTGAAGCGGCGGCCGACGGGCAGCAGCCGGACGAGACGCAAATCGTCCAAACCTTCGTGGTCCATCAGATCCTTTAGCCGCTTCGAGAAGCCTTGCTCCGTGAGACGGCAGCCGCCGGCCGGCGACGGATAGTCTTTCAACCCGTAGTTGGCGGCGAGCGCAATCTGGCCGTCGCGAGTCCTGCCGTGGAGATCGAGAAGTTTCTCGCGGTCGAGCTTGCCTTCCAGCTCGGGAATCGTCGGCTCTAACAGTTTCGCTGAAAGCGGCCGCACGAGACGGCCTTTGAGTCCGCTCGTTTTCTCGACGACACCGAGAGACTGCTTGTTCTGGCTCATCGGACGCTGATTCAGGACTTCGCCCGTGGCGACGAAATCGAAGCCGTTTTCGAGCATCATCTCGCCGGCTCGCATGATCATTGTCGCGTGGCAGTCTATGCAGGGATTCATCGCTCCGCCGAAACCGTGCGTAGGATTTTTGAGGAGCGCGATTTCGTCGGCGGTAAAGTCAATGACATGGAGCTTTATCCCGAGCTGCCTGGCCGCTTCGCGCGCCTTCTCGGCACCGAAAAACGGAGTCTCGAAGCATATTCCTTCGACATGGGCCCCTGCATCGCGCAGCACACACACCGCGAGCCGCGAATCGAGACCGCCGCTTACGAGCGAATATCCTCTTGCGCCGCCCACTGGAATCAGCCCAGCCTGGCCAGTATCTCGTCGATCTTCGTGAGGCCGACCGATTCGCCAACCTTCGCGCCATCGCGGAAGAAGAGGAGCGTCGGAATCGACATCACGCCGAAGCGGGCCGCTAGGCCGGGCTCCTTGTCCACGTCAACCTTCACGACTTCTATTTCAGGGTGCGAAGGGACGAGCTTCTCGTCGATGAGCGCGCCCTGCATCTTGCACGGGCCGCACCAGGTAGCCCAGAAATCAACGACGACCTTCCCTTTGGCGACGGCTCCGTCGAATTCCGCCTCCGTCACGTTTCTTACGGACATTGTTTGGTTCCTTTCTTTGATGCGAGATAAACCATGCCTACGGAAAAGCGCTCGAACATCACAAGCGCAAAAAGGATCGGATGCGCCACGACTTTCCTCCATTTGCCCTTTTCCGTGAACACGCCGACGAATCTGTACCACGGCGAGAACTGTTTTCGCGCAGCCTCGCACCCAGGCCACTTCGCCTGATACGCCGCGAAACTTTTCGTGTAGTACGCCTTCTTTTCCAGCATGCGGCGGTAAGTGAGGTTCTTTTCGTTGTGGAGAAGGTGGCCTTCCGTGACCTTGCACTTCGCGCCGGCCGCAAGAATCCTTGTGTCCAGATCCCAATCCTCCGGACCCGCGATCAGATTTTCGTCATAGCCGCCGGTCTTTTCGAGAATGGCCCGGGAAAACAGCCTAAGGGCGTCCACGCAAGTTCCATCGTAGAACGAGCGCTCGAAATTGCGCGCCTTGACCCGCAACCCTTCGCCGGTGCGCACTTCACGTATCCAGCACGCGTCGAATTCGGCAGCGGAGGAAATCGCGAGAAGTTCTTCGACGGTCTCCTTCGGAAGTATCATATCCGCGTCGAGTATGACGACGTAATCTGTCTTCGCCTCGCGCCAGCCGAGGTTCCTTTGCGCCGATCGTTCCGGCCCCTTGTCGAAGACAGCCGCGCCGAGCTCCCTCGCGATGTCTTTCGTGCGGTCGGTCGAGGCGTTGTCAACCACTATTACATCTACCTTGCCGCGATAGGCGTCGAAGGCGTGGATGCAGTTGGCGATATTCGCCTCTTCGTTCCTTGTCGTGACTATCGCGGTGAGAAGCGCCATATCATAGATCCCTCGTCACGTCCACATCCTCGCCGTCTCCGCCGTAGGGCGGTGGCGATACGCGCGCTCTGTAGTCGGCGTAGTCCCAATTGCTTTCCATCTGCGCGAGCAAATATTCCCTGTAGCCTTCCTGCCAGATCATCCACGCGATCATAATGCGCACGAAGCCGAACGAGGCGCCGGCGAAGATTGCGTGGAGCCCCGAAAGCCCCAGCATTATCGCGAAGACGCGCCCGACCCACATGGCGACCTTCGTCGCGGCGACGCGCGAGAGAAAGAGCCTCAGCACGGAACGGAATATCCGGCCGCCGTCCATCGGGAAACCCGGAAGCAGGTTGAACAGCCCAAGCATCAGGTTCATCGCCGCCATGAAATAGACGCAGCTCGCCAGGAAATAGCTTTCTATCGGCAGAAAGACAAGAATCGTGAAAGACATTGCCGAGAGCGCGAAACTGACGGCCGGCCCCGCCAACGCTGTCCAGAACTCCTGCGACGCCTTTCGAGGCAGGGAAATCAGCGATGCGCATCCTCCGAGAAGCGACACGGTTATGTCCTGCGTCCTGTAGCCGAATGCGCGCGCGGTCAAGGCATGGCCCAGTTCGTGGGCGACGACCGATACCGCGAGCAGCAGCGCCGCCGCGATGCCGAGCATGAAGGACGAATACGACAGCACGAAAAACAGGAGCAGAAACGCGAACGACGAATCGACATATAGCGGTATGTCGAAAAGCTCGCAAAGATAGTACCTTCTCTTGATTCCCGTCACCATGGTCACGCCCCCTTCTTTACCGATTTCAAGACGGAATATCCTCTGCGTTTGACGATTTCCACGTCGTCGAAATACTTCCTCTGCACTGGCTCTAGACCTGCGGCGTTCTTGCAGACGAGATATGCCGCGCCGCCAGGCTTGAGCGCCCTGTTGGCGGTCTCGAGGAAAACTTCGGCGATCCTGTATTCGCTGTAGTAGGGCGGATTTCCGGCGAACACGTCGAACGTTCCGTCCATCCTTGCGGGAGTCCCGTCGTCGGCAAGTATCATTTCCGCCGCGATGCCGAGCGATGCGGCGTTTTCCTTCGCCGCCTCAACGGCACGCGAATGGGAATTGACCATCACGAGTCCGAGTCCGGGCCCGAACGATTTCGCGGCGAGCAGACCCACCATTCCGCTGCCGCAGCCCATATCGAGAAATTTGACGGCACTCTTGAACGTCTTCATCGCGGCGAGATCGCGCGACACGACTTCCGCCAGCGCAAGCCCACCATCGTCGGGACGCCTGTGACAGAAGCATCCCGGATAGCTCTTGAGCGTTATCGGCTCCACTCCCAGAACGCTTGTCTGCCATGTCGCGGCGAAGGAACGTTTCCTCGCATCCTTGCCCATGGCCTTGTTGAGCAGGTCGTTCCTGTCGCGTTCTCTGCCTTCGAATTCAACCTCGAGCTTCGCGCCCTTCTTCGTCGCCATCTCCACGCATTCCTGCATCAGGTCGAGCGAAAGCTCTCCGCTCATTCTCTTCGGGCCGGTCTTGAATCGTATCAAGGACCAGTCGTCTTCGGGCAGATGTGGCGAACAGATTGTCTTCACATGGTGGATCTTCTCTATCGCGTGGCGATGGTATATGTCGAGCGCATGGCAGACCGTGTCTGCCGACCTTGGAATCCTATCCTTCGCCTCGAAGCCAACGAGAAGAGTATTCACAGCGATTTGGCGGCCCTTTCCAGACGCTCGAGCGTCTTTTCCCTGCCGAGGAGCTGAAGCATCTCGAAAAGGCCGATTCCCTCTCCGCGGCCGGAAACGGCAACGCGTATCGGATGCACCCAAGGCCCCATGCCGTTGCCTTGCGAAAGACCCTTGACGAGCTCCTCCAGCGGTGCGGCGCTCCAGTCTTCCACCTTGCCGAAGCGCGCCGCCAGGTCTTCGAGGATTTCCTTCACGCCAGGCTTCTTCAGACGCTTCTCTACGGCCTTTTCGTCTACGGGATAGTCGTCCGTGAAGAGATAGCGGACCCCTTCTTTTATATCTCCCATCATCTTCGTTCGGACCTGGAGCTGAGCGGCCAGATAGTTCCACCAATCCCCGTCACGCTTCGGGAGTGGCGAAACGACCATTGCCGCCTGACGCTTCACTTCCTCTACGAACTTCTCCTGCGGTATCTTCTTTATGTACTCGCCGTTCATCCAGAGGAGCTTCTTGATGTCGAACTTCGCGGCCGTGACATGCACCTTCGCGAGGTCGAAGAGTCCGACCATCTCGTCTCTGGAAAGAATCTCGCGCTCGTCGCCGGGATTCCACCCCAGAAGGAGAAGGTAGTTGAAAAGCGCCTCGGGAAGATAGCCCGATTCCCTGAACTCGCCCACGAATGCCGCACCATCGCGTTTCGAGTATGGCTTGCCCTGCTGGTTGACGATCATCGAAAGATGCGCGTATTTCGGAACCTCCGCGCCGAGAGCCTTGAAGATGCAGATGTGCTTGAAAGTGTTCTCTACGTGGTCGTCGCCACGTATGATGTGCGTGATTCTCTGGTCAATGTCGTCCACCACGTTCGCGATATGGAAAATGGGCGAGCCGTCCGAGCGCACGATTGCAAAGTCCGGGATGTCCTCTGCCTTCTTCGACATGCGGCCCTTTACGATGTCGTCGAACTCTATCACGCCCTCCTTTGGCATTTTAAACATCGTGACGATGCCGGTCTTGCCTTCGCGCGAAGTCTTCTCCACCTTGTACGCATGGCCGCTCGCAAGCAGCCGGTCCACGACTTCGAGGTGGCGCTTGACGTTCTTCGTCTGGTAGAAGACTTCCTCGTCCCAGTCGAGTCCGAGCCATTCCATCGCCTCCATGAGAACCCGTATGGCCTCGGGCGTGGAACGCTCGAGATCGGTATCTTCGACTCTTAGGATGAACTTGCCGCCCGTATGCCTCGCGTACAGCCAATTGTATATGGCCGCGCGGATGTTGCCTATGTGCACCTTGCCCGTCGGAGAAGGCGCGAATCTAACTCTTGTGTCTGTCATATTGTTGGAGTATATCATATTTGCGCGTCATGTAACAAGCCTAATATATGCGCGAACTATTTCTGGACCGCGGAACATCCAGAGAAGACACGCCGCGCAGATGTACGGCCCGAATGGAATAGCCACGAACCGCCCGAGTTTCGCCTTGGAAAGTGCGATCATTCCAAGCCCGACGATGGAGCCGAACACGGACGAGAATATCAGGACGAATATCGTCGCAACCGGTCCGAAGATCGCGCCTATCGCGCCCAGCAGAAAAACATCGCCCATCCCCATCGCTTCGCGACGGAATGCCTTGGTGCCGAGAAACCGGACAAGCCACAGGATACCGAAGCCGCACGCAAGCCCGGAAAGCGACCATGCGATCGGCATGTACATCCTTGGGTTTGCGAAGTCGGGATGGAAATTGCCGAAGCTGAAAGTGAAAAGCAACCAATAGACGACGCCCAGGACCATTCCGCCAACAGTGACGAAATCGGGCAGCAGCTGGTGGTCGAAGTCGATGAACGAACCGGCGATCATGAGCGAAATCCATATCCACCAGACAAGCAAGACTGCGAACCGCCCCACATACAGCTCTTTCATTCCCATGACGTGGATGAACGCCGCCAGAAAGAGAATTCCTCCAAGAAGTTCGACAAGCACATATCGCGGCGATATGCGCATCTTGCAGCTGGCGCATCGTCCGCGCAAGAGAATCCACGAAAGTATCGGTATGTTCTGCCACCACTTGATCTGCGCGCCGCATCCCGGGCAGTGCGAAGGCGGGCTGACGATCGACTCCCCTTTCGGCACCCTGTATATAACAACGTTGAGGAACGACGCCACGCATGCGCCCAGCATGAATGCGAACGCCTCGTAAATGTGGTAGAGCGATGCTGGCATTGCCGTCATTTCCCGTCGTACCGGACTATGGACTTCACGTCGTATCCCGCAAGCGCTCCCTTGCGCGCTTCGAAGCCGGCGAGCTCAAGCACGAAGGCCATCCCGGCGACCTTGCCGCCTTCGCGCTCGACGAGACGCGCCGCTGCAGCAGCCGTTCCGCCGGTCGCGAGAAGATCATCCACCACAAGAACCCTTTCGCCGGGCTTCACCGCATCCATTTGGATGTGCACGGTAGATGTGCCGTATTCGAGAGTGTAGGATTCCGAAATCGTCTCGCGCGGCAGTTTGCCGGGCTTGCGGATCGCGATGAAGGAAACTCCCAGCCTGTCGGCTAGCGGTGCCCCGAATATGAAGCCGCGCGCTTCGATGGCGGCGACCTTGTCTATCGACATTCCCTTCACCGCCTCTTCGAGAGAGTCTATGGAAAGCCTGAATCCTTCCGCGTCCGCGAGAATGCCCGTGATGTCGCGGAAGATTATTCCGGGCTTTGGATAGTCCTTTACGTCAATCACGTAGTCTGCTACGCTTTTCGCCATGCCTCACCCCTCCCTATTCGCTTTTTAGTTCGCGCTCCATCATTGCCTTCGCCGCGTCGCGAATGTCGTAGTTCCCGTAGCAGAGATTGTAGACGAGTTCGCAAATCGGCATCTCCACTCCGAGCTTCGCAGAGAGATTGTGGACGACGCGCGAGTTCCACACGCCTTCCGCGACCATCTGCATGGATGCGAGGATCTCCGCTATCTTCTCGCCCTTTCCGAGGCGTTCGCCGACAGAGTGGTTTCGCGAGTGGCGTGAAGTGCATGTGACGATAAGGTCGCCGACTCCAGCAAGACCGCTCATCGTCTCGGGCGTTCCGCCGTACGCAAGGACGAAGCGCTTCATCTCCGCAAGGCCGCGCGTTATGAGAGCTGCACGGGTGTTGTCGCCGAAGTCCAGTCCGTCCGAACAGCCTACCGCGATGGCGATCACGTTCTTCACCGCGCCGCCGA
>JAGCPM010000039.1 GCA_017965685.1 Kiritimatiellia bacterium
ATGCTCGACGAGCCGTTCGCGGGCGTCGATCCGCTTTCGGTAAACGAAATACAGGATATCGTCAGGAAGCTAGCGAGGGAGCGTGGCCTCGGCATTATCATAACCGACCACAACGTGCGCGAGACACTGAGCGTCGTCGACCGGGCGTACATGGTGCATGAGGGCCGCCTTCTCAAGGAAGGCACTGCTGCGGAGCTCGTCGCCGACGAGAACGTCCGGAAACGCTACCTCGGCGAAAGTTTTAGAATGTGATAACGAACAAACAAGGAAAGGAGACCAGAAAATGGCAATAGAAGTAACGATGCGTCACAGCGACGTGAGGATAGAGTCGCTCAAGGAGTACGCCACGGCTAGAATGGAAAAACTCCAGAAGAAGTTTCCGAAGGTGACGTCGGTCAACATAGTGGTTGACGTGGACGCGAAAAAGCACATGTATATGTGCGAAGTGATTGCCAACAGGCTTGGTGAGACCGCTGTCGGCGCGAAGGAATTCTCCGAAAGCGCGAAGAGCGTGATCGATTCTGCGGCCGCGAGAGCCGAAAGACAGCTGCTGAGGATGCGCGTGAAGGCGCGCAAGGGAACAGTGCGCAAGCAGCGCGCGGCTTCCGAGAAGAACGCGTAAGGGAACTCTGATGCCGAAGCCCCCGAAAGACTGCATGGCGGGAACGCCTCTCTTCACGATTGCCGACTTCATTGAAGCCGGCCGGGAGAGGCTCGCCCTTGAAGTCATTGTCGGAGGAAAGGGCCTTGACCGGACGATCGAAGAGCCGATAGTGAACCGCCCTGGCCTGGCGCTTACGGGCTTCTACGAGAATTTCGCGTGGAAGAGGCTTCAGGTAATCGGAAATTCCGAGATGGCGTTCGTCAAGTCCATGCCGATGGAAGAGCGCGACAGGCTTTTCAAGGGGCTTCTGGAGCACAAGGCGCGGCTTCTCATATACACGTGCGGCCGCAGGCCGCGCGAGGTGCTGTGCGAGATGGCCGCGAAGAAGGGTGTGGTGATCCTCTCCACGCAGATGCGCACGTTTGAGTTCATACACGTTTGCACGTTCATCCTTGAGGCTCTCGGTTCGCCAAGAACATCGATGTATGGAACGATGATCGAGGTCTGCGGACTGGGGGTCCTCATCGAGGGCGATCCCGGCCTCGGCAAGAGCGAGACGGCTCTCGGCCTGATAAAACGAGGATACGCGCTGGTTGCGGACGATCTCACGTGCGTGAGGAAGAACATGGCGACGAACGAGCTCTACGCTAGCGCGAGCCCTTCGACCGAAGGCTACATGGAGATACGCGGCATTGGTATAATGCACGTCCCAAGCGTCTTCGGCGTGAATGCGCTTCGCGGCGAGAAGAAACTTCAGCTTGTCATAACCTTCCGCAGGTTCCGTGACATAATCGGTGAAATCGATCGCATAGGCCAGAGCCGCACGACGAAGAACATACTCGGGGTGGATGTCCCGAACATAACGATTCCCGTCTCCTCGGGCAGGGATCTCGTGAATCTCGTGGAAACTGCCGCGCTCCAGCACCGGCTGGTGATGGCGGGGCACGATCCAGTGACGGAGCTTTCGCGCAGGTTGCACGACCGTGCGCGGAAGCTGGGTGTTTCAAGCAACAAAAAACAAAGGTAACCGAAATGGCAGACAAAATAACGCGCGAGTTCAAACTCCTGAACAAGTACGGAATGCATGTCCGTCCGGCGGGGCTGTTCGCAAAGACCGCGAGCCGCTTCGATGCAGAGGTCGAGGTCGAGAAGGCCGGCAACGTCGTTTCCGGCAAGTCGATCATGGCGCTGATGACTCTTGAGGCGACCTGCGGGTCGATACTCAAGGTGACCGCGTCCGGCGCACAGGCCGAGGAAGTGCTGCAGGAGCTCGAGGCTCTCATCGGACGCAAGTTCGATATCCCGGATGAACAGTGAGCGGCCAAAGTTGACCCTCACTGGTCTTGCTACGGCGAGAGGTCTCGCTGGCGGTCCCGCGTTCATATATCGCGGGCACGGCGAGGTCCCCGTCAGCGAATATGCCATAGCCGCCACTCGCGCAGACGACGAGGTGAAGCGCCTGAACGACGCGGTCGCGGTCACAAAGCGCGATCTCGAAGCCCTCATAGCGGCCTTGCGCGAACGCACGGGAAGGGCGGATATCCGCGTCTTCGAATGCCATCTTATGATCATCGAGGACGAATTCCTGATGAACGAGGTGGTCGGTCGCATCAGGAATGGACTTGTCAACGCCGAGGCCGCAGTGCGACAGACGATGGATGGAGCTAGATCGCAGTTCGCGAAGATGAACGATCCCTATTTCCGCGAACGCGTCAGGGATATAGACGACGTGGAGAGGCGTTTGCTCAAGCAGCTCACCGGTTTCGAATCCAATCCCCACCTAGAACTAAAGGAACCTTCTGTTGTCATCGCCGACGACCTGACACCTTCCGAGACCGTGCAACTGCCGAAGGAATTCCTGCTCGGCTTCGCCACGAACGGCGGCTCGCCGACAAGTCATGTGGCGCTTCTCGCAAGGGCGCTCGCGATACCGGCGGTAACGGGGCTTGTCGACATTGTCTCGCGGGTCGAAGCCGGCGACACGGTGCTTCTCGACGGCACCAACGGCGAAGTGACCGTGAATCCGGATGCGGAAAGTCTTGCTAGATTTCGCCTCCAGGAAAAACGCTCCAGAGAGGCTGTCGCGATGGATGGCGCGGCTCTGCCAGGCGCGCTCAAGGATGGCGGCTCGGTTAAGATTTTCGCGAATATGCATCCAGGAATCCCTGTCGCCGCGCTGAAGGAAAACCGCGCGCAGGGAATTGGTTTGTACAGAAGCGAGTACCTTTGGCTCAATCACGAGCGCGAGCCGACCGAAGAAGAGCAGTTCGCCGCGTACAAGTCGGCCGCGCAGTTCGCCTCGACTCTGGAAGGCGACGGCAGCGTGACTATACGCATGCTCGACATAGGCGGCGACAAGACCATGAAGGGCATATCGTCGAAAGAGGCGAATCCCTTCCTCGGCAACAGGTCGATACGCTATCTGCTTTCGCGCCGCGAAGCTCTGAGAATGCAGATGCGGGCCATACTCCGCGCCTCCGCGTTTGGCAAGGTGCGCATCATGTATCCGATGGTCAGCTGCGTGGAGGAACTGCGCGAATGCGCGAGGGAGCTTGATGTGCTCAAGAAAACTCTGGCGTCTGAAGGTATCGCTTTCGACGCCGGCATCGAAACTGGCGCAATGATCGAAGTTCCGAGCGCCGCGCTCAATGCCGGCGCGCTGGCTGATTATGTCGATTTCTTCTCCATTGGAACGAACGATCTCGTTCAGTATACGATGGCCGCGGATCGCGGCAACGAGGCCGTCGCGAATCTCTACCAACCGCTCAATCCGGCCATCATAAAGCTGATGTCGATGACTCTTTCCGCCGCGAAGGAGAAAGGCATACCTGTCGCAGTGTGCGGCGAATCGGCGTCCGATCCGGTTGTCGGAATCTTCTGGGTCGCGATGGGCGTGGACGCGCTTTCGATGAGCGCGACCTACATACCCGTGGTTTCCAAGATACTCTCCAGTCTTACGCGCGCCGATCTGGACGAATACGCCAAGGTCCCCGCCTCGCTCGGCAGGGACGCGACGGCTGCCGGGATATTCGCGGCGTGCCGCGAGTGGATGTCCGCAAAACTTCCTGGCTTCGCCGATTTGCTCTCATGATCGAAACGGCGGGTATCGTGCTGGAGCGCATTGTCGGCGTGGATACGGGCGGCTCCGCAATGGCCGATTGCGCGCTCGCCGCCGCGAACAAATGCCTTGAAGGCTGTGACGTTTCCAGCATAGGTGCGGTCATTGCTGCCACGTTCTCCAATCCTGAACGATTCCCCGCCCTGTCCGTCAGAATCGCGTCTCGGTTGGGATTGCCTGTCTCCACTGTCGCGTTCGACCTGCAGCTTGCCTGTAGCGCTTATCCCTACGCCGTCTACCTCGCCGGAAAAATCGCCGCCGATACAGGCAAGAAGGTGCTTGTTGTTGATGGCGACATCCAGACTCCGCTGGTTGACGTTGGCGACCATGCCACCGGCGCCATATTTTCTGACGCTTTCACCGCCACCCTCGTCTCGGTCTCTGGCGGTTTCGTCTCGCGCTTCGCTTTCATGTCGAATGAATCGGAAGCTCTTTCCTGCGCCGCGCAAGGGCCGATAAAGATGGACGGCTTCGAGGTCTTCTCTTTCGTGGCTGTTGAGGTGAGCTCGTTCCTCGGCGCGTTCGGCGTCGGTTTCGATATTTTCGCTCCGCACCAGGCAAATCCGTACATGGTGCGCCAGCTCGCGAGGAGCCTCGATCTGGAAGGAAAGCTCGCCAAGATTGCCGACTCGCGGCTCAATCCCGGGTCGTGTTCGGTGCCTCTTGCGCTCGAGGCGAACTGGAAGAGCGGTGCAACGGCTCTCATCGCGGGCTTCGGCGCGGGCTACAGCGCGTCCGCCGGAACGGTTAGGCTTGGGTAATTGCCATGCAGCACGAAATGCTTGTCTTGGATGAGGCCGCCCGACATGCGCACATAGAGCCCAACGAATTGCGCCACGTTGCTCAGCGCGGCGAGATAGATTCCGTCAACCACGGCGACAATTGGTTCTTCTCGCATCGCGCGGTTGACGAATGGGCTCAGCGCCGCCTGCTGTCGCTGAATGCGAAGAACCTCAAGCGCGCCCACGATTCGATGGTCGAGAGCCGGCGCAGAAAGCGGAGCGCCGATCTTCGCGTGTCGTCGCTCGTGAGCGAGGCGACTGTCGATCTCGCGCTCGCCGCGAAGGCAAAGGCTGGGATAATACGCGACATGACCGATCTCGCGGACCGCTCGGGAAAACTCTACGATCCGGACACCCTCTTCAAAGAGCTTCTCGCGCGCGAGGATGCTTCGCCGACGGCCATCGGACGCGGTGTGGCATTCCTCCATCCGCGCTTCCACGACCCGTACATATTCGCCGAATCGTTCGTCGCCTACGCGCGTAGCGAAAGGCCGATATTCTTCGGCGCGCCGGATGCCTCCGCGACGCGGCACTTCTTCCTCGTCTGCTCTACCGACCACGAGGACCATCTGCACATTCTTGCGCGTCTGGCCGTTCTCGTGCACGGCACCGATCTCATTGGAATGCTTGAGGATGCGCCGGATGTCCCGGCCGCGCTCGCGGCGATACGTAAATGCGAAGAGGAGTTCGTGCGGTGAAGAAATTCTGGTTTTTCGATCTGGACGGAACCCTCGCCGACACCGACGGCGACATCCGTGCATC
>JAGCPM010000040.1 GCA_017965685.1 Kiritimatiellia bacterium
AAGAATCTGGAAAGTGCGCATGGCGATTCGGAGCCGCAGAATGATGTTGTTTCGCACGGAGTCTCGATTCTCGTATCGATGCTCGCGCCGCTCCCCGAGTCTCTTGTTATGCGCCTCAAGTTCAAACTTCCCAAGAACGTCTCCTGCTGTGCGGTCCCTCGCGAAGAATCCAAAGGTTCTTCAGTTTCCCTTCTTCATTCTTCATTTCTTTCGAAGCTTCTCAAACTGAAATTCCCGGAGGCGTATTCGCTATGCTGCTTGTGAACAAAAAGGATTTCTCGCTATCCTCCGACCGTCGTCTTGTGAAGGCGGCGGAGATTGCCACAGTGCGCACCGCCGAGGAGATCATCGCCAGTGCCGAAGCCGAGGCCGCGCGCATTCGCGAAGAGGCCAAGGCCGCCTTTGCGGCCGAGACGAAGCGTGGCTACGAGACCGGTCTCCAAAACGGTAAAATGGAAATCGCCATGCTCAAGCTCGATCAGGTCGATAAGTCGGTCGAGTTTATGGAGTCCGTCGAGAGTAAGATGGCCGATATCGTTATGAAGGCGCTTCGTTCGTGCGTTGTGGAAATCGGCGACAGGGAACTGGTCGTGCAGATTGTCCGCAAGACGATGAAGGCGGTAATCCGCACGCAGCGCAATGTCGTGCTGAAGGTCGCGCCGGAGATGGTCGATACGGTTAAGGGGCGCATCGCAGAGCTTAAGGTTGATTATCCTACACTTGAAAGTTTCGACGTAGTCGAAGATCCGCGTCTTAAAGGTGCGGCTTGTATTCTTGAGACGGAGGCTGGCGTCGCGGACGCGTCCGTCGAGACGCAACTGGAAGCAATAGAGAGGTCTCTCAAGAAGCATGTCTCGGGCGGACAGCAGAAGGCCGCTATAAAGGAGGGCACCGTCTGATGGGAGTCTTCGACTATATTCCCGAAGTGCTGAATCGCGCTGTTGAGGATGCCCAGCCCATTGATGTAAAGGGCAAGGTGATCCAGGTTGTCGGCACGATAATCAAGGCGTCTGTCCCGGGAGTGAAGGTCGGCGAGGTATGCATACTTAAGAATCCGTGGGAGAATTTCGAGGTTCAGGCCGAGGTTGTCGGCTTTACCAAGGATGCCGCGTTGCTGACTCCTCTTGGTGCGATGATCGGCATCTCCGCTGAGACCGAGGTGATCCCGACGCGGCGTGTACAGATGGTGCCGGTTGGAATGAATCTTTTAGGGCGGGTTCTTGACGGACTGGGGCGTCCGCTTGATGCAGATACCAAAGGGCCGCTGAGGCCTGATGGCTACTATCCCGTGTACGCCCCGCCGCCATCACCGCTTGAGAGGCGCATAATCTCCAAGCCGATTTCTCTCGGGATAAAGGCGATTGACGGACTCCTCACCTGCGGCGAAGGGCAGAGAATGGGGATTTTCGCGGCCGCAGGCGGCGGAAAATCCACTCTCCTCGCATCCATAATCCGCAACACTGAAGCTGAAGTGACCGTACTCGCGCTAATCGGTGAACGAGGACGCGAGGTGCGCGAATTCATCGAAAAGGATTTGGGGCCGGAAGGCCTTAAGAAGGCCGTGTTGGTTATATCGACTTCCGACCGGTCGTCGATGGAACGTCTCAAGGCCGCGTATGTCGCGACCGCCATCGCCGAGTCTTTCCGCGACAAGGGAATGAAGGTTGTGCTGCTCATGGACTCTGTAACACGTTTTGGGCGCGCACAGCGCGAAATCGGTCTTGCCGCAGGCGAGCCGCCGACGAGGCGCGGCTTCCCGCCCAGTGTTTTCAGCGAACTTCCAAAGCTTATGGAAAGGGCCGGTAATTCGTCGAAAGGATCCATAACCGCGCTATATACAGTCCTTGTCGAAGGCGACGATATGACGGAGCCGATAGCGGACGAGACGCGCTCCATTCTTGACGGACATATCATACTATCGCGCAAGCTTGCGCAGATGAACCACTATCCGGCCATTGACATTCTCCAGTCAATTTCCCGTTGCCAGTCGGCAATCATCCCTAAAGACCACAAGCTGGCCGCCGCGAAACTCAGGACTCTTCTTGCGAAGTACGCGGAGGTGGAACTTCTTCTTAAAATCGGCGAATACAAGAAGGGCAGCGATCCGGAAGCGGACGAGGCAATCGCGAAGAACGCGGCGGTCAACGCATTCCTGAAGCAGGGGCTGGACGAGAAGCCGCAGTATGACGACACGATACGCAAGCTCAAGGAGGCGGTCGGCTGATGGCATACACGCTCCAGCCTCTGTTGAACATACGCCTCATGCGGGAAGACCGTGCGAGCTGCGAGTTGACGGCCGCCAGAAGGGCGGTTCGTGCGGCAGAGGAGGCGCTTGACATGCGCCGGCACGATCTGGCCGTGTTCGAGGAGACGAAGGAGGCGCGCCGCGACCGCATATACGACGCGATCATGGGACGAGCAGTCTCCCGCGAACAGATAGACCTCGCCAACGAGGGCGTCGCCAGAATCGATGAAGAAGGCGCCCTCAAAGCCGACAACGTCGCGCAGGCGAAAACGGAATTGAAACGGAAGGAAGAC
>JAGCPM010000001.1 GCA_017965685.1 Kiritimatiellia bacterium
CCCGCGATCATGACGTCCTGCATGCCGTATTTTATAAGCTCGTACGCATTGCCTACTGCGAGCGAGCCGGATGTGCAGGCCGTCCCCGTCGGCACGAGCCTTCCATGCGTCCTGAAACACACGGAAAGGTTGCAGGCCGCAGTCTGCGGCATGAGCTTTATGTACGTGTTGCTCGTTATGTTGTTCACCTCGTTCGAGTAGAACATCGAAAAGAGGTCGAGATGCGCCGCGATGGAGCCGGAGCAGCTGCCGTACGCGACTCCGGTCATGCCGCTTTCCAGCGTCGCCGCGTCGAGCCCGGCATCCCCTATCGCCTGTTCGGTCGCCGCAAGCGCGTATTCCGCGACAGTGCCCATGGAGCGCGTCGTCTTGCGGGTCCAGTGCGCGGGACGTGACCAGCCGGCCAGCGAACCAAGGGTCGATCTGAGCCCCTTGTAGCGCTTAAGGTCGTCGAGGCTTTCCACGCAATTCTCGAACCTTTTCAGCCTCGCGAACGCGCCCGCCACGTCATTGCCGAGCGCGCTCACGATTCCCATTCCGGTTACGGCAACCCTTCTTGCGTTCATGGCGCCTTGTAGGAATCCTTCAGCGTTACCGTCCTGTTGAAGACCGGTCTTCCCGGCTTGGAGTCGTATTCGTCGGCAACGAAATACCCCGTCCTCTCGAACTGGAACCTTTCGAGCGGCTTCGCTTCGGCAAGCGCAGGTTCAACGTATGCCTCCACAGTCTTGAGCGACCCTTTGTCGAGGAATTCGAGAAAGCCCTCGGAGCCGTTTTTCATCGGATCTTTCTCGGTAAACAGCCTTTCGTAGAGCCTGACCTCGGCCTTGACGCCCGTTGCGGCGTCGACCCAGTGTATGGTGCCTTTGACCTTCCTGCCGTCGGCGGCGTTTCCGCCCCATGAATTCTCGTCCCAAGTGCCGTGTATCTCCACGACCTTGCCGGTTTCGTCCTTCTTGCAGAGAGTGCACTTGAAGATGCAGGCTCCCCTGAGCCTGACTTCGCCGCCGACCGTCATCCTGAAGAATTTCTTCTCCGCGACCTCCATGAAATCAGAGCGGTCGATCCAAATCTCCCTGCCGAACGCGACCTTCCTCGTGCCGGCCGATTCGTCCACGGGATTGTTCTGGAGCTCCACCTCCCTCGGTCCGCCCTGCCAGTTGTCGATTACGACCTTTACGGGGTCGAGAACTGCCATGCGCCGCGTCGCGGTCTTGTTCAGCTCCTCCCTGACGCACCACTCCAGAAGCGCGCTGTCGCTTTCGGATTCGAACTTCGAAACGCCTATCCTGTTGCAGAACTCGCGTATCGCCGCCGGGGTGAAGCCTCTCCTTCTCATGCCGCACACGGTCGGCATACGCGGATCGTCCCATCCGTTGACGTAGCCTTCGGTGACGAGCTTCAGGAGGAGGCGCTTGGACATCACGGTGTACGTGAGGTTGAGTCTGGCGAACTCGCGCTGCTGCGGGCGTATCTTCACGCCGTTGCGCACAACGAGCAGTCCCATCTCGTCCATTCTGTCCACGACCCAGTCGTAGAGCGGCCTGTGGACCTCGAACTCGAGCGTGCACATCGAGTGCGTGACGCCCTCGAGGGCGTCCTCGATCGGGTGCGCGAAGTCGTACATCGGATAGATGCACCACTTGTCGCCGAGATGGTAGTGCGAGGCGTGGCGTATCCTGTAGATCACCGGATCGCGGAAGTGTATATTGGGCGAGGCCATGTCGATCTTCGCCCTTAGGCACCACTCTCCGTCGGCATACTTGCCGGCCTTCATGTCGCGGAAGATTTCGAGGTTCCTCTCCGGCGTCGTGTCGCGGCTGGGGCTTGGCTTGCCGGGAGTTTCAGGCACTCCCCTGTACTCCTTCCACTCGTCCTGGGTCAGGTTGCAACAGTAGGCCTGCCCCGCCTTGATCAGGTTCTCGGCTATCTCGTACATCCTGTCGAACATGTTGGACGCGTTGTAGAAGCCCGGTTCCTGCCCGTCGCGCTCGCCGCTCCAGTTGTAGCCGAGCCAGCGGATGTCCTTTTTGATGTTCTCCGCGTATTCGTCGGATTCCTTCGTCGGGTTGGTGTCGTCCAGCCTGAGGTGGCACTCTCCGCCGAAAAGCTCCGCCATGCCGAAATCGACGAAGACCGCCTTGGCGTGGCCTATGTGTATGTAGCCGTTGGGCTCCGGCGGGAATCTGGTCACGACCTTGCCGCCCGTCTTGCCGGCGGCGACATCGCCCTCTATCCACTGGCGCAGAAAATGCCGCGCGGTATCCGTCTCTTCGCTCATCTAGATCACTCTATCGTCTTTATCTCGGCCATCGACGCGAAGTCGTTGCCGTAATGGTTGTCAAGGGCGGTGAACCTGTAGAACTTGGCCTTCACCGGCTTGAAGAAAAGGATGTCCTGCTCTTCGGCGGTGTTCGCTAGTTCATCCTCGACCTGCTTTTCCCAGGTCGCGCCGTCGAGCGAAGTCTCCACCGCGCAGTGCCGAACGCGCCCGTTAACGCCATTGCGCCTGCCGTAGACGGTCAGGCCCTTGAGCGTCGTCTCTTCGGGCAGTTCCACCGCCACTACGTGGGGGAAGTTGCCCATCGTGGTGCCGTACTGCGAATGCCATATCGTGTCGAGGTTGCCGTCGATGAGATGCTCCGGATCGCCCTCCCCCGGCTCGCGGCTGGAGCAGGAGAATATGCGGGCCTTCGCTTCGACCTTCTTTTCCGGCAGCGCCGGCAGCGAACCGCTTCCCGCGGCCCTGGCCGTCAGGACG
>JAGCPM010000041.1 GCA_017965685.1 Kiritimatiellia bacterium
GTCCATGCCCTGGCGCTCGTGCGGTCCGTATTTCACGTTCTCAAAGTCAGGCGCGTCGACGTACTTCGCCTTCTGCGTCGGCGCGGCCTTCTCCCGTGCGTCGAAAGGATCCGTGTAGGCGAACTTCCCCTCCGGACGGCGCCCGAACACGCGGGCGAGGGCGCGCAGCTTCAGGTCGCCGCGCCGGCAGTCCGGCAGACGCCAGCAGCCTTCGGTGTATTCGTTCCAGGCGTTGACGTAGACCACACCGGGATTCTTCGGGTCGGCGAGCGCCGCCGCCTTCGCGTCGCGCAGGTACTTCTCGAAGAGGACGTCCGTGTTGTTGGTGAACGTGGCGGACCGCGGATAGGCGATCTCGCCTTTCTACGGGAAAGGATCGTCGAGCACGCAGCGGAGCGAGGAATCCCAGCCCGTCGGAACGACCGGTATGTAGGGGGCGGGCGAGGCATCACGCATCTTCGCCCAGTGGCGCTGGAGCGGGCCGTCGATCTCCTTGAAGTCTATCAGAACCTCTCCCGCCTTGAAGCGGTTGTATATGTCCTTGACCTGGTATGTGTTGAAGCCGTAGTCCGTGAACGAGTCGATGCCGAGCGCGGCGAACCGCGCGGCCATCTTCGGCGTCACGTTCTGCGCGTTGACGTGAAGTTCGCCGAGCCCGGCCGCGCGCACGCGGCGGCGGGCCTCCTCGATGGCGTCCTTGACCTTTGCGTCGTCCCTGCCCCACGTCTCCCACAGATAGGCGAAATCGTAGATCGAGAAGAACAGCCTGCCGTCCAGCCTCCAGTACTCCGGCCGGTTGAAGTAGCGTTTTATGGAAAGGTCCACGAGCCCGAGGAACTCCTCCGGCGTGTGGGCGAGCGTCATGAGCTTGCGGGCCTCCTTGTCCGGCGCCGCGCGGAACCTGTCCTTGCGCTCGTGGTAGCACCACATGATCGCGAACTTCATCAAGTTCCGGTTCTTCGCCTTGAGAAAGCCCCTCTCGATCGCCTCCTCCTGCGTGACTTCGCCATTGTAGTAATAGTAGTCGTAGAGGAAAACCGTGATGCCCGCGTTCGAAGCGAGCGCGATTTCCGTCTCGACGTCCTCCGGATCCGCGCCGTCGAGACAGCCCGCGAACGGACTGAAGTTGATCTGCCCCTTGAAGCGCGTCGCGGGATTCTTCACGAAATCCCACTCCGACCAGCCGGGACGGAACCACTCGTTCCCCTTCGGATACTCGTGCCAGTGCGGATAGTAGACCGCCATCACGTCAATCGGCTTCTCCTCCGCGCCGAAGCACGGAAGGCAGAGAAATGCCAGAATCGCAAACGCCGTCTTCATGCGCTACTCTCCAACGCGCTCGTAGCGCGGAAGGCGGTCAAGAGGAACGTTCGAGAGACGGAGCGTCTTCGGGCCGACGTGCGTCTCGCCGAGGTCGTCGCGCCATGTCCCCGCCGGGAGCTCGACGGTCTTGGCGTCGTCCGGCGTTACCACCGGCGCGACAAGCCAGCGCGAGCCGAGCATGAACTGCTGCATCGGGCGATTGAAGCCCTGATGAGGGAATTCATATTCCATGGCGCGGACAATCGGTTCGCCCGTCGCAGCCGCATGCCTCGCCGTCTCCAGGATGTATGGCGCGAACTCCACGTGAAGACCGGCGAACTTCCTGCACAGCCTTACGCCATCGGGCGAGAGGTGCCGCCAGGGCGCAGTGGAGAACTGCATCATCGGCATCAGCGACTGCAGAGCGGCAGAGCGGACGAAGAGCTTTTCGTTTATCTCCTTCCCGACGAACGACACCTCGAGTCCTCCGCCGACCATGTCCGCGACGAGGTAGGGGCATCCGAGAAGTCCGCCTGCTATCACCTGGGGAATGACAGTATCCTGGCCTTCACGCCCTGTCCAGGCGTGGGCGCGGTCCAGGAGGCGCGTGACGAGCGGCAGTCCGCCGCACTTCCAGCTGACGCGGATTTCGTGGTACGGGAACTCCCTCGCCGCCAGTTCGGCGTACAGCCGCGTGTAGTCCACTGGCTCCGCATTCTCGTCGTGGAACCTGCAATCCTCGGCGAAGAACCTGGGGTCGCCCGCGTCGAACTTGTACCCCTTTATTCCGTACTTGTCCGCAAAGTCGTGGAGAATCTTCGCGTAGTACGCGTTGGCCTCGGGTTTCGTGAGGTCGTAGACGGCGCTTATGCCGCTCCACCACCTGACCACGGCCGCTTCGTGCGAGCCGGGCTTCTTGCGGTAGGCGAGATAGTCCAGTCCGTTCAGTTTCTTGTGGTGCCGCAGTTTCTTGTACTCCCTGCTGTCCGGCGAGACGAAATGCGCGGTCCAGATGAGAGGGATCCACCCCTGCGCGGTGATGCGGTCGAACATCCCCTTCGGATCTGGGAAATCCTTCTCGTAAAACTCGTATGAACCCTGGTGGGAAAGCCATCCGCCATCCATCATGTACACGCCGCACGGGAAACCACTCTTCGCCAGCTCCGCTGTGTAACCGTCAGCCGCCTTCTGGTCCATTCCGTTGAGGAATATCTCGATCCAGTTGTTCCACTGCGGAAGCGTGAAGAAAACGTCGGGTGGCGTCTTCCCCTCGAAGCGCATGTGCGCCTTCGCCACCGCGAGGTATGCATCCTTCAGCGTCGAGCCGGCCTGGACGCACTCGACCTTCTCCGCATCGGAGTCGATAACGAGTTTGCCGTCCTTGAATTCGTAGCCGAACGGCTTCTCGCTCCAGACGTAGCGTCCGAACGACGACACCAGGAGAGGCGATGATGTGTTCCCATGCGTCCTGAGGTCTATGTGCCTCGAGTCTCCCGCGCCGTAGGGCTGGCTCTGTCCGTCGCCTCCGCCGCCGCCCCACCAGCGCTCGCCATCCAGAACCTGGATTTCATTCGTGAACGATCCGGCCGCAAGAAGAGGCGCGATTGCGGCAAACCACACCGCCATCGCAAAATTCATTTTTGTCAGTCCTATCTTTGACATGGTTTGTCACTCCTGATTGTTCACCTTGATCTTGGCCGTTGCGGACGGAAGTCCCTCGGCCTCGAACACGATTGTGATTTCGCCCTCCGCTCCGGGCGTCGCCCTCACTAGCGCGGAGAGCAGTCCGTTGAACGTTTTGCGCGACGGATCGCGCAGCCACGTGAAGTCCGTCTCGTCTCCGTTCTCCGCCGCGACGAATGTTCCGCAGCCCGACACCGATATCTTCACCCCGACATTCGCCGTCGGGCAGAAGTTGCCGTCCTTGTCAACCACCTTGAGCGTCACATAGCCGACATCCTCTCCGTCGGAGGCAATCACTTCCCTCTCGGGCGTAGCTACAACACGCGCCGGCTCTCCTGCCGTCTTCACCGCTTCTTCTGCCCAGGTCTTGCCGTTTTTGTAGGCCACCGCCCTTAATTCGCCGGGATGGTAGACGACGTCGTCGAATCGGAAGCGCCAAAGCCCTTTCTCGCGCGTCCTGCGTCCCTGCGAGACGCCGTTCACGAAAAGCTCCACCTCGTCGCCGGAGGAATAGACGTAGACGGGAGTCTTCTCACCCTCGCGCCCAGGCCAGGTCCAGTGCGGCAGGTTGTGCGCCGTAGGCACGTCCGGACGCCACCTGGCGAGATAGAGGTATGCCTCGTCCTTCGCGAACCCAGCAAGGTCGAAGAGTCCGGTCGGACACGAGTGGATGCCGCCGCGCACCGTTCCGTGGCGCGCCACCTCTTCAAGCGCACGCTTCTGGCGCTCCGGGTCGGAAAACTTGGGTTTCGCGCGTATCTCCGGCGAGGCCCAGGGTCCGCCGAGGTAGTCGAAGGCAGTCCAGGAGAAAGACCCCATGCAGGCGGGATTCTCGTCTTCGGCCGTCCATTCGGCGTCCGCCAGCGCGATGGTATCCAGTCCGTACGAACTGCAGCGGAAGTCGATGCGTCCGCCGGACGCAGGAAGCCCCCACTTCCCCGGCTTCTCCGGAAGCGGGAAGAAGTATTCGCCGCGGGATGTTTGCGTACACATCGACTCGCTGCCGAAGAACGGCTTCTCCGGCCACATAGCATGGTATTCGTCGTAGAGGTCAGGCTTGTAGTTGAAACCGTAGATGTCGCCGAACTGCGCTAGCGGCGAACGCCAGACGTCCTTGTTGTCGTTCGCCGTCGTCGCGGGACGCGTTGGATCCTCCTGATGGCATATCCTCACGCCCTCAACGCCGTTTTTCTGGAAAAGCGGCCAGAATGCCTCGCCCGCCCGCGACTCCCAGATTTCGTTGCCGAACCCCCACATGATGACGCAAGGGTGGTTTCGGTCTGCGCGTATCCACGCGCGCAGATCACGCTCGAACCAGCGATCCATCAGTAGGTGGTAGTCGGTTGGACGCTTCGGAAGGCTCCACTGGTCGAGGATTTCGTCCATCACGACGAACCCCATCTCGTCGCACAGGTCGTACCACTCCTCGGCGTGGCGGTAGTGGCTCATGCGCACGGCGTTCATGCCAAGCGCCTTCGCCTTCTCTAGACGACGGCGGATGGCGTTGCGGTTCGGAACCGCGCCGAGCGAACAGAGGTCCTGGTGGAAGCAGCAGCCTTTGATCTGGACGCGCCGTCCGTTCAGCTGGAAGCCGCGCTCGTCGGGGAAGAAGCCGATGGTGCGGATGCCGTAGCGATACACGTCGCCCTCTATGTCAACGGTGTAGAGATACGGGTCGTCGATATCCCAGAGACGCGGATTCGCTACGGTGAACACCTTCTCCTTCGCGCCGCTTTTCGACATCTTGTACACCACCTTGACCGTTGCGGAGTC
The DNA here is from genome assembly GCA_017965685.1 of Kiritimatiellia bacterium. Classification (GTDB taxonomy): domain Bacteria; phylum Verrucomicrobiota; class Kiritimatiellia; order RFP12; family UBA1067; genus UBA1067. Next base: position 4,759 of record JAGCPM010000041.1, read on the forward strand.
CTTCGACACGGAAGGCGTCGTGATCGCGACCGAACCCGGGACGACATGATCCGCCGGGAGCGTCTCCAGCCAGCAGCGACGCACGAGTCCGAGACCCGTGTGCCAACGCGAGAAGTCCGGCGGACGGTGCGTCCGCACCGCGATCACGTTCTCCGTGCCGTCGCGCTTCAGGTGGGGCGTCAGGTCTACGCGCCAGCGCGCGTAGCCAAGCGGCCAGCCGCCGACGAAGTTTCCGTTGATCCACACCATAGGATACGCCATCGCGCCGTCGCAGACGAAGTGCGCGAAGCCGTCCGCCGCGAAAGGCAGGCGTTTCCCTTCGGCGCAGACCTCGCCGTCCTTCACGGCAAAGCGGCAGCGGTACCACGCCGTCCCCGACGCCGGAAGATAGCCGTCTAGATGCCCAAGGTCGTACGAGAACGAATAACGTATCGCCGCATCGTGGGGAACTCTCACCAGCTCCCATTCGGAGTCGTCGAAGTCGGGCTCGTTGAAGCGGTTGCCGACAACCGGGCCGGGCGCGAGCGGACGGCGCGAGGCGGACGGAATCTCCATCATATCGCGCCCCATGTCGTCCAGCCAGTCGGCCATCTTCTGAAGCGTGAACATCCGCGCCGTCGCGAGGTCCTCGGCGTCCGAGAACCTCCAGTCGTTCAGCTCGACACGCACCGCCCCCGATGCGCAGGACACGACTCCCGCGACACTCAAAAACAATGGCGCGAGCGCGGCGGCGGACGTTGCTGCAAGCGTTTTCATCATTTTCATCTTCCCTCGCGAATATCGCGAACGCTCAGCTTCGCCCCTTTTCCAGGGATGAACCTGACAAGATGCGTTGCATGGCCATAGACGCGCGTCTTGTAGATTCCGCTCGCGGTTCCCTCGTCCTTCTGCCGCCAGCAGTCGCGCACCGTCCACTCGCCTTCCATGCCGGCAGCCGCCATGTCAAAAACGATTTCGCATTCTTCCAAACCACTGTTGAAAAGGCCAACCGCAATGGAGCCGTCCACAAGCGGACGCGCCCAGACATCGTAGCCGCCCTTGTCCACAATGCACGCCGCCGCGAGCCCAAGCGGATCCTGGTCGATTTCTATTATCTCGTCGTTCCTGAGAAGCGAGAGCGTGAAGTCGTCGAGCCTTGTCATGTCGCAGCCGATCATAAGCGGAGCGGCGGCGAGCGCCCAGAGCGAGATATGCGTGTACTGCTCGTTCGGCGCGAGGCGGCTTCCTGTGCAGTCGTTCCAGCGCATCGGCCCGATGCAGAGCATGTCGGGATCGTTCCATCCGCCAGGCTCCGCGTTACGCCACTGCGACTTGAGAACCTTTATCCCGTTCGCGATGGACGACCACCTGTCGAACACGTCGCCGGTCGTGCGCCAGCTTTGTCCGCCGACCTTTGCGCCCCATGTGCACACATCGTCCTTTCCATATTGGCAGATCGAGAACACGATGTCGCGGTCCTGCGCTCTGAGCGCCTCGCCCATGATGCGGTACGGACGCATCGCGCGTTCCACGCCTTCGCCGGTCGCTACGCCCCCGTAGCTGCACCAGTCGTACTTCAGGTAGTCAAAGCCCCATTCGGCGTAGGACTTCGCATCCTGGATCTCGTGCTGCCAGCTTCCCTCGCAATCTCCGCACGTCTTGGGGCCGGGCGAAGAGTAGATCCCTGCCTTGAACCCCTTGGAGTGGATGTAGTCGACAAGCCCCTTCATGTCCGGAAAGCGCTTGTTCGTGTTGACCTTTCCGTTCTCGTCGCGCACCGGGCCGTGGAAATCCTCCTTCTTCGACGTTGGCTTCCTCTGCCAGAAGTCGTCGATGTTTACGTATGACCAGCCGTGCTCGGCAAGGCCGGACTTCTCCAAGGCCTCCGCCGCGTTGCGGATGTCGTCGGCCGTCACGTTCCAGCAGAAGCAGTTCCAGCTGTTCCAGCCCATCGCAGGGGTGAGCGATATCTTATCGCCGACCTTGATTGTCAAGTCGCGGCAAACGCGCCCCTCCTGGTTCTCGGCCGTAAACGTCACTTTGTATTCGCCAGGCTCCTTGATGGAACCGGTCAATATGCGCGTCTCCGGATCGAAGAACAGACTGCTTTCGCCCTTCTTCTCCAGAACTCCAAAACTCCAGGAAGCGGAAGCAATAATCGGCCTTGAGCCCGTCACAGGCAGGCGGTAGATGATCGGGTGCCCAGGCCGGACGCCATATACGGCAGGGCCGTTGATGCGCGGCTTCGCGCTCTCGGGCGGCGTAAGAATGCCAAGCTGGGGCGTGTGCATCCTGACGTCGTTTGGCGGATACTTCCCATCTGCAAACACGAAAGTCCCGGAAGCCCATCCAGCCATGATGCCCTTCGCGCCGGACACCTCCAGGACGACGGACTCCAACCCCGCGATATCCACATTCGCGTCGAGCTTCACGCCCTTCTTGACGTCAAGTTTCTCCCACAGCACCTTGCCGTCCGGGGCGACTATGCGGAACGCCGCTGGTTCGGCGACCTCGTTGCGGCAATCGACGCCGCAGACCGCCTCCAGCGAAACGGCGCTACCGCCAAGCGGAATAGTAACGCGGCTAGGCGTCTTGACGCAAAGCGCTCCCCAATGCTTTTTCCCGGCAATGCACATGTCTCCAAACCGCAATCCGTTCGGGTCCACCTCGTTGCTGACGACCATCATCGGGAGGTCGTATTTCAAGGCGGCGTTGGCGGCGATCGCGGCCAAGGCGACAACAAATACTATTCTGCATTTGCCTTTTACCATAGATTCTTCCCTCTCATTTGACGTCCGTCACAACGACAGTTTCAATGCCGAGGGCGCGGCCAAGCTTCTTGATTTCGGCGGCATGGTGGCCAATGCCGAGGGCGAAGTGGTGGGTCGGGCCGGCCATCGTCCAGTTCCTGAGGAACGTGCGGACGTCCGGGGGGAACTTGCCGTGGGTGTTGGTGTTGCCTGTCGGCGGAATCGGACCCGCGAGCGATTCGCCTTCCGCCACGACAAACTTGAACGTGCCGTCCGCCTTGAGGCCGAGCGACATCATGGTGATCGGGCCTTCCTTGATGTTGAACTCGACGCCCGCGCCGCTACCCGGCTTTCCGTGA
>JAGCPM010000042.1 GCA_017965685.1 Kiritimatiellia bacterium
GGCTGGGCGACCGCGAAAAGATTGCGAAAGCCCTTGCGGACATGGTGCGCAACAACGGCAGCCGCCTTTCGACAGGCTTCCTCGGAACGCCGTACCTCCTCGACGAGCTCTCCAAGGCGGGCGAGACGGAGCTTGCCTATTCGGTGCTCCTCAACCACGAATTTCCCGGCTGGCTCTATTCCGTCGACCAGGGCGCGACGACGATATGGGAGCGCTGGAACAGCTACACGAAAGAAGGCGGCTTCGGCGACAAGCGGATGAACAGCTTCAACCACTACGCATACGGCGCGGTGGTCGCGTGGCTATTCGAGACGGCGGGCGGACTCAAGCCGGGGCCTGACGGCGGCTGGAAGAATTTCACGATTGCCCCCAAGCCGGACAAGCGCCTCGGCTCATGCCGCGTCGAGTTCGATGGCGGCTACGGCAAGATAGTGAGCGAGTGGCATTTTGAAGGCGACGAGCTGAAGTTTTCCTATTCGGTTCCTTCCGGCACGGTGGCGAATGTCGTATCGCCGATGCCGCCGATGCCGCGCCCCGCGATGGTCCGCGTTCCCGACCTCGCCAAGGCGGAGCTGCCGGTTAAGGTCGATACGGTCGAGACGGAGACCGAAAACGACGGGCTTCTCCGCCGCGTAAAGACGTCCTTCATCTTCACCAACCCCAACAAGCGCGTGATGGGCGGCGACCTGGAATTCCCGCTGCCGGAGGGCGCGGTCGTTTGCGGATATTCGCTGGAGGTCGACGGCATCATGGTGCCGGGAGTGGTTGTGGAAAAGGGAAAGGCGCGCGTAGCGTTCGAGACGGAGAAGGCGAAGGGTGTGGATCCCGGGCTTGTCGAGAACGTGAAAGGCAACGTGTGGAGGACGCGCATCTTTCCGCTCAATCCCGAAAAGCCGCGCCGCGCGGAGGTCGAGTGGATCGCGGACGCCGAAGGCGGCGGCGAGGGCGTGACGAAAGTCTACGAACGCGACGGGGAGGACATCTTCGAGGGAACGCGCGGCGGCGCGCCGCAGGAACCGTTCAGCCTGAAGGATTTCGCGAAGGGCGCGATTCTCTGGGATGCGAGCATGAGCGCCGCCGGCAAGGCGGTAAAGTGGCGCGGCATGTTCGACGAACTGCCGGAGAGCGGCGAATGGAAACTCGTCGTGTTCAGGAACGACGCGACGGCCCGGACGTTCACGGAAAAGAAGTCGCTCCTCGCCGCGATAGACGCAATCGTCTACGACGGCGGCACCGACATCGCGAAGGCCCTCGCGCTTCTGGAAGAGGGTGAGAAGGCGGCGCTTTTCACGGACGAGATTGACACGATGGGCCTCGAGGATTCCGGCTACGAGAAGCTGCCCAACCTAGTCATCGCCTCGCGCGATACGGTGCGGCGCCCCATGACGGTGCGCAAGCTCGCGCCCGGCGAACAGCCGCCAGAAGGCGTGGAGGCGAAGGAGTCGCGGCTTCTCGCAACCAGATGGGCGGCGGACAGGATCGCCGATCTTTCGTCGCAGGCGGAAAACAGGCGCGCGGAATTCCTCGCGCTCGGACGCAAGTATGGAGTCGCCAGCGGCGTGACGAGCCTCATCGTGCTCGAAAACCTGCAGCAGTACCTCGACCACAAGATCGAGCCGCCGGAGACAATATCCTTCCACGGCGAATGGGTGCGCCGGATGAAGGCGCATGACGAAGAGATCGAGCAGGCCAAAAACGATATGTCCCACAAAGCCGAGTTGCTGCGGCTTTGGGAGGAGCGCATCAAATGGTGGAACGACCCCATTCCGCCCAAGAAGACGCCCAAGAGTGGACTCTTCGATGCGGCGCCCGTGGCTTCTGCGGCACCCATGGCTCTTGGCGCGGAAAGCGTTGCGGTCGCCGAAATCGCCGAAGTCGAACCGCGCGGCGAAATGCGGCTTCGGAACATGCCGGTGGCCAAATCCAAACGCGTCTCCGAAGCCGGTGCGGGCGGCGCGACGATCATGGTGAAACCGTGGTCCGCCGATGCGCCGTATGTGAAGCTCATCGAAAACGCAAAGGACAAGTACGCGGAGTATCTGAAGAACCGTCCCGACTACGCAACGTCGCCGGCGTTCTACATGGATGCGGCTTCGATATTCTTCCGTGCGGGTTTGAACGAACTCGGGCGCAGGATAATCTCCAACGTCGCGGAACTCAAACTCGAGGATGCGGCGGTATGGCGCGCGATGGGGTGGCGGCTCAGGGAGGCGGGCGAATACGAAATGGCGATACTCGCCTTTGGCCACGCGCTTCGCCTGCGCGCAGAGGAAGGGCAGTCGCGCCGCGACCTGGCCACGGTTCTGGCCGAGAGCGCGAAGAAGATTCTCGCCGCCGATCCGGAAAGCGCGAAAGCGAACCTCGAGCGCGCGATGGCACTTTTGAAGGATGCCGCCTTCGTAAACTGGGCGCGCAGAAGCGCTAGACGCTCCAACGACTTCCAGGTCTCGATCATCTCCCTCGAGGAGTTCAACGCGCTCGCTTCCTGGTGCGAGAAGAACGGCATCGGCGCGAAGGTGCCCGCGATGGAACCGGCATACCGCCGCGACCTGCCCGTCAAGATACGCATAGCACTGTCTTGGGATGCCGACGAGACAGACATCGACATACATGTGCTCGAACCGGACGGAGAAGAGGCGTTCTACGGCCACAGGCGAACGTCGACCGGCGGCTTTGTAGGCGAGGACGTCACGACCGGCTACGGTCCGGAGGAGTATCTGCGCAAAGAAGGCGAAGGACGCTTCAGGATCCTGGCGAACTATTTCGCTTCGCACCAGACGGCCCTCACGGGCGCCGTCACGGCGACGGCGACGGTATACACGGACTGGGGCACGCTCGCCGAGAAGATGCAGATCGTGACGATGCGCCTCGACAAGCCCAAAAGCAGGGTGGAAATAGGCGAGGTCGTCATCGGACAGGGCGATAGACCGTGAAGGGGATTTTTGGTATAATACCCGATACGGCAAAAAAGGCAAACGCATCAGGAGGCGGAAAATGGTAGATTACACCAAAATGAGCGAGGATTTTTCCAGCGGCAAGATCAAGTGGCCGAACCAGACTCCGTCTCCGGAGCCTGCGAGCGCGAGCGTACCTGCGGCGAACGTGCCGGTCGGCACGATCGGCAAAAGCGGCGGCAGCGGTATCGGATGCTGCATCAAGGGCTGCCTCATAGTGCTCGCCATACAGGCGATCCTCTTCGCGATAGGAATGGCATTCGCGATTTTCCAGCCCGAACGCTTCAAGGACAAGAGCAACGATCCCGCGCCGAGCGCGCAGACGGCAAGCGCGGTCACGGGCAAGAGGACCTTGCAAGAGGCCGTCGCCGAACTCGAAGCGCTCGCGAAACGCGCACAGGAGGTCAAGGAAGAAATCGACCAGATGGTCGCGGAAAATCCCGAACTCCTCGAAGAGTTCGAAGACGAGGATGACGCGGAAGAGGAAGAATAACCAAAGAAAGAAAGGATGCGCATGAAAATGGAAATCCCGAAAACTGCAACGGCGGCGATACTGGCGGCGTTTTGCGCCTTCGCCGCTTTCGCGGCGGACGATCCGGCCGCGATAAAACGCAAGATCGGCATGGCCGACTACTACGTGAAGGAGTTCGAGAAGGAGGTCGAGCGGCAGAAGGGCGGCGAGAAAGCGGTCTGGCGCTCGAAGAACGACGCCGTATCGCGAGTCAAGGACCTCAAGACGGCGTATCCCGACGACCCGGAAGTGCAGAAGCTCTTTCTGCGCGTCAGGACGGCGCTCATGAAGTCGAAGGGCGACTACACCGAGGTCAACGAGGAGTGGACCGCCTACAAGCGCAACGAGGAATCGCTCAGGAAGACGATATCGGCCTTCGCAGAGACCGAATGGAACGCGAAAGTCGCCGAGGCCGCCGGCAAGATTCTTCCGAAGGCGTTCCCAGCGCCGGATTCGGAAAACGTAACGCTCGACGAACTTGGGGAGGCATTCGTCATTCTCGACGACATCCGCTACCCGATGAACCAGTTCTACGGCGAGACGGGCGAATACGTATTCACCGGCAAGCCGTCCGAAGGTTTCTATTTCGTTGACGTGGCGACGCGCGACTGGCTGGGGCCGTACGAGGCGGTGAAACGCTATCGCCGCAACGTGGACAGCTCGCTTGACGACGTAGAGAAGTGGACTGTACTCGGCAAGATCGAGACGATAGTGCGCGAAAACACGCACCCAGGCGAAAACAGCGTCGGTTCCGCGCACTACGGCTGGGTCGTGAGGCCGGTCGCGCTGTACGTGCCCGGGCACGTCTACGCAACGTTCGACGCTGAAGCACCTTCGTCGGGCAGGTATGCCGGCGAAGAGAAGGTCGCCGCCATAAAGGACAGCTGGTACACCGTCAAGAGCGTTCCGGCCGACGTGACGCCAGAGAAGCTGATGGAGATATTCATGACCGCCATCCGCGAGAAGAACTA
>JAGCPM010000043.1 GCA_017965685.1 Kiritimatiellia bacterium
GACTGGAAGCTAGAGGAACGGCGCATTGAGAAGAAGCGAGTGAGAGGCTATCACGACAACCGCCGTCAGAAGTTCCGATTTCGCGTCTGCGATGACGCGGTTTCGCTCATCGAGTGGTTGCGCGCCCGCCGTGAGGAGGATATCAATCCGCGAGTCGCGGCGACGGACAACCTTCTTGGCGCGCTCAAATCCGCCCTTGGAGAGATACAGCGGACCCTCAATCGTGTAAAGTCGGAGGTGCCCGATTCGGATCTCGCGCGCGACGCTATGTACGGCGTCCAGCGTGCTGACGACTTGACGGATGAGGTGGCGGCAAGTCTCCAGAAGCTAGATAAACGGTTGGACGATTTTGCCCGCGATGCCTATGACATCGACGAGGCCCGCGAGATCATCGCCGAACTGACTCTCTTCCGGGACCGTTTCATGAACCGCATAGGCCGCCTGCGCCAGGAGATCGTGCCGGAAATCGAGAAACTGCGCGCCCCGCGACTGCTCGAACGCCTGGTCCGTTGCGAGGCCGTGTTCCGCGACGAAACCGGCAGGATGCGCCACATCGTGAGCGGACGCATTCCTGCGCCGCGCGACGTCGTCGAGGCGCTTCTTCGCTTTTACGGCACGGACGGCAAGCTGCAGGAGCTTATGCGCCGCGTCTCGGATTCCGCGCGAAACGTCTGGAAAAAGCTCAGCGCGCGCCTTCGCGAGCTGGAGCGCCGCAACCGCAGAATCGAGGACATTGACGCGCGCCTTTCCGAATTCGCCGCCCTTCCGGAAGATGTGGTTCCAAGCGCGTGGTTCCGCTCGCTTTTGCAGAACGCGTCGATGTTCGGGGACATGCACATACGCCCGGGCGAGAAGTCACGCCCGCCCCAGCCAGTTCTCTCCAAGGGAGGCGTCGCAGAGCGCGTCAAGGCCTGGGTCGAGGAACGGATCGAGCCGCCTGGTGCGCCGCGCGCGACATCGATGGACGAGGCGCGTCTCCGTGATCTGGACGCCTGGCTGGTGTCGCACGGGCTTAAGCCATTGCGCCGTGGCGAGACAATCCGCCTCTCATCATGCACCATCGTGGAAGACGGCGATTTCCGCAAAGTCATGGAGCTTGCCCGCAGCGCGATTCTTGGACGCGGTGCGAGGGCAGCGCGAATCGGCGTCAACGGGAATGTGCGGCCCGACATGGCGGCTGAACTTAGCCACGACGGCCGCCGCCTTTCGTTCGAGGAGCTGGAACTTACGAAGACAGGAGACCTGAAATGAGCGTGAAGGAGACAAGGCTAGAGGAGATCATGTCCGAAAGCGGGCAGAACGAGCAGAAGGTTCAGAAGATTCTAAACATCCTTCTTGAGGCGCCGTACTTTTACCGCGATGACGACATTTCGCTCTTCCTGTTCCTGTCGAAGTACAAGCGCGCGTTCGCCGCCTTCTTCCAGAAGTTCTACGGTTGGGAACTGCTCGTCGACCCCAAGTGCGCCCGCCTGTACAAGCCCGCCTGGTACAACGAAAAGGTCACGGAGGTGAACCGCGACATGTTCAACTTCACGAAGCGTGACGAATGCGTCGCTTTTCTCCTGTTGCTTGAGTTCTTCGAGCGGGAGCTGCAGGAGCAGGCTGTTTCAACGGACGAGCCAGACAACCTTCGCTTCCGCTTCGGATCGTTTCTCAAGTTCGCTTGTGTCAGGTTTTGCGAAGTCTTTCCACAGAAAATGGACTACTACACTGACGAACAGGTGCGTAAAACCATCCGCACGATTATGCCGTCGCTGCTCAAGTACCGTTTCCTTCGCGAGATTCCGCGCGGCGACGACGATGGCGAATCCGGCGACACGATATACGAATGCCTTCCCGCACTTTGGCTGTACAAAGGCGAACGCCTCGCACAGCCAGTCGTCAAGACGGAGGCGGCGCAATGAAACCTCGCGAGACGTACAAGATTACAGCCGTTAGGGTGGTGAACTTCCACAACCTCGGGACGACCACGATTGAAATTCCTGGCGGCGGGCACCTGTTCCTGCTTGGCGACAACGGGTCGGGCAAGACGACGATTCTCGACGCAATCCACTATGTCCTTTCCGCCGGCGAGATTGAGTTCAATGCGGCTGCTCGCGTAGCGGGAGCGAAGAATGTCGGCGGACGCAAGGTGCAGGGCGTCGTGATGCGGTACAATGTCGAGGCGGGCGGTCCGCTCAACAGGGACGGCGGCATGACGTACGCCGCCCTAGAACTGTCGTTGCCAGCATCAGACAGGACGGTGTCGATCTGCGTGGGCCTCTCCGCGACGGGCATGGACGTCGCGTACGACAGCTGGGGTGGCATGGCGGACGCGCCTGTGGCCGACCTGCCGCTGACCATCGAGGATTGCGGCCGTTCCCGCGCAGCATTCCGCGACGAGTTCGCCAAGAACATGAAGGCGCTTCCGGGCGGACGCTACTTTTCGAAGATAGGACAGTACGCCACCGCCGTTGCGGAGCGTTTCTTCGACGATGCGGAGACCTATCGCAATGTATGCCGCATTCTCGCGACTGGCAAGGCCTACCGCGAAATCGCATCGAAGGCGGGGAATCTCGACGTGCTTTTCCGACAGCTTCTCGAAGAGCCTAACAGCGAGACTTTCACGGGGCTTGTTGATGGTCTGCGCTCCATCGACGAAAGCCGCGAACTTCTCGACCGCATTGAGACGCGGCTCGAATTCCTCCGCAAGCTCAAGCGCGGACGCGACGCGCTCTTTCGGACGAAGGAGAATCTCGTCTGCGCGGCCTGGCGACAGGCGGACATGGAATTCGCCGATGCCGTCGCCAAGGAGCGGGCCCTTGAAACCGAACGCGAGAAGGTGTCGGCCGAAATAGAGGTCGCGAACGGCGAGCTCGCCACGCTCAAACGCGGACGCGACGCCGCCCATGCGGAACTTCAGGATTTGAAGGCGAAGGACTCGTCCGGCCTGTTGCAGCGCGAAAAGCAGTTGGCCCAGGAGGTCGCGGCGCTAGAAGGTGAAAGCCGGGCCAAGGACGCGGAGCGCCGCAAGGCGTCCGAAGCGGCGCAGGAGGCGGCGGAGCGCGTGGCAGAGTCTCGCGGAGCGCTTGCGGAGGCGGCCTCGGAGCGCGCGGTCAAGCTTCACAGGATCGGCATGGGGCTTCCCGTCTCCGTCATGCCGCTCGTCTCCGCGCTAGACGCCGCGGCAAAGGCGGAGACGCCGGAAGAGGCGGCGCCGGACCTGGATTCCGTCCGCGACGAACTTGCCGAAGCCCGCGACAAAGCAGCGGGGACGCTGGCGGAGTGCAGGCGCGACGCTGACCGGGCCGACGGTGATGTGTCGCGGATCGGGAAGGATCTGGCGGCAATTGAGGCGCAGCCCGAACCGGAACCGGACGTCCCCGGCTTTGCCGAGGCGCGCATCGCAGTCCAGGAGCGACTTTTCAAGGCTACGCCGCTTTATCTCCACGTCGAGCCGCGCGCCGACCTGCGGGCCGCGGAGATCGCCGCCTTCGAGCAAGTCGTGGGCGACGTGCTTCTAGGCACCTGGCTTGTGGCGGAGGACGAAGCGGACGCCGTGAGGCTGGAGTTCTTCCGCAACCATCGCGAACAGTCGATTTTCGTGAGGAGGGACGACTTGTCTGTCCCGTCCGACACGGATTGGGTTGCGCGCTACGTGGACGTCGCGGAATCCGACGCCGATGCCGTGCTGGCGCTCAAGGCCGCGTTGTCGGCGCGGGGGGGATTGCGCATACTTGACGAGGTGGAGACAAAAGTCCTTGCCTCCCGCGGCCGCGAGCAGCCGCTTGCCCGCATGAAGCCGCGTCTGCTGGGCGCGAAGCAGCGTCGCGAGGAACAGTCACGTCGCATTCGCGCGAAACGCGAGGAGTTGTCCGAAGCCGAAAAGGCGCGCGATGCGGCGGCAGGGCGCGTGCGCGAGGCGGAATCGGCGCTCGGCCGCGTCCGCGACATTTCAAACGCCGTGGACGAGGTGCGGACATGGTGGCTGGAGGCGCGGGAGGGCGTCCGCCGCGCCCGCCAAGAGCAAGTCTACCGCGAGGATGGCGCGGCAAACGCGGCGACCGCATCGGAAGAGGCGCATGGAAGACTTGAGCGAACGAAAGGACAATTTGAGTCCGTACGTCTGAGGATGGCCGTGGAAGGCGTGAGCGCGGCGCTCGAGAAGCGGATTAAGTCCGTGGAGAACCGCATTAGCGATTTGGAAAGGAGGATCTCATCTGCTAACCAAGACATCGGCGCCAAGGGGCAGCGCGTCGTAAATCTCAATGAGGGAATCGCCGCTTCGCGGGAGCGCCAGCGCATGGCCGAGGCGAATCGCGCGGCCGCGGCGAAGATGCTGCCGGGCGTTGACGCGCTTGCCGGTGAAAGACTGGGAGAGGCGGGGGCGTCGAAGGTGGCGTTGGCGGAATTCGTCGAGGAGCTGAAACGCAAGGAGACGGAAGCCGAGACCACGCTTGGGCGCGACATCCGCGAACCCGTGGGATTCGACTATGCCTTCCAGTTCGACGCGGCGGCGTGTTCGCTCGTCGATCAGCGCGGCGAGGCCATCGACGATGTCCTCGCGAATGAAGCGGCGCAGTACGAGGCGCAAAAGGGAGTGATCACAGAACGGACGCAGCGGCTCTTCCGCGACATATTCGTTTCAGAAGTCTTGCGCAAGCTCTACGAGGACGACCAGCGGCTCACGCAGCTCTCAGTAAGGGTCAACAGGATGCTGAAGGACCGGTTCTTCGGTTCCAACAGGTATTCGTTTGGATTGAAGCCCGTCGCCGAATACGAGTCGCTGCTTGCGCTCATCAGGAAATTCAGCGCATACGGGGCGGGGGAGGATGGCGAGGAGATATCCGATTTCGTCGAGGCGCACAAGGACGCGATTCTCAACGCGCCGCCGGGGGAAATCCCCGCCATGTTCGACTACCGCCAGTGGTATGAGTTCCAGCTGAAGATGGTGACGCGAGACAACGAGGGAAAGATCATCGACCGTTCCGTGAAGGCGGTGGGGTCAGGGGGCGAACAGGCGGTGCCCAACTACCTTCTCATCCTCACCGTCGCGGCGTTCCTCTACCAGGGGCGAACCGGGAACCAGGCTCTCCGGCTTCAGCCGCTTCTCTTCGACGAGGCCTTCTACGGCATCGACGCTGCACGGCGTGACCAGCTCCTCTCGTTCGCGAACGACCTCGGACTACAGCTCTTTGTGGCCTCGCCGGACCAGGACGGCGTCAAGAAGGAGCTGCCGCGCACCACGTCGCTCTTCGTCGTCAAGGACGAAAACTTCAACGTCCATCTCTATCACTACACGCAGGACATCACCGCAAAGCAGGGCGACCTGCTCGCGGCACCGGAACCAGAAGCAACTGATGGGCCGGAGTTTACGGCTGTAGTTTCCGCAGCAAAGGAATCCGACAATGAGATTTGACCAGGGGCATTTCACTAACCGTTGTGTCAGAAGTTTGGCTCGAAAGTTCGCACGGAGAACAGGGGGCGTTGAATCGCTGCCGCCGGAAATTGATGTTCCAGCAACGCCGGAGGAATGGGATACGATTCCTGAGACCGGACGAATTCTTGGACTGGCTGCTTTTCAAAAAGGGAAAAAGGCTGTCTTCCGCATTCCGCCCGAGCGCCGCAATCCGTCGCATTGGTCCGACCTTCGCGCAATGTTCGCTAAAAAGGAACCATGCGACGACCCTTCCGATGAAGTGTTTCGTCGCGCGCGGCTAATCTCCAACGACGATGTCGTCGCCGCGTTGAAGGACGACGATGTCGTGGTGCGATTCCTGCGGCGCGGAAATGGCACTTCCCGCGATTTCATCAGGATGCTTGAGTGGACCGTCAATTGCTTCGGCAACGAAGCCGGAGCATCGCCGACTACCCTCTCGCAGTTGGGTGCCGACATACTCGGCGACAGCAAGGCGTTGCGATCGGGAATGCGCCGCATGGTCTTTGAGCGAGTGCTTTGCTCGGTCGCCGGTCTGGACGCCGATAAAAGCGGGCGGGAGGCTTTTGTCCGGTTTGGAATCGAGGAGAATCCGTTCACGAGTTTCGTGACGGTCTTTGCCCCGTTTTCGTTTGCTCTGGAGACGGGAGAAGTGTTCGAGTACCCGGCGAAAATGTTCCGCGCGGGTCTTGCCGTGCAGTTGCCGCGGCAGACGATCATGCGTATGCGGGAAGTGCGGCTGGCGGAGGGATCTGGACATATCGTGACCAGTGAAAACGCCGCGCCCTTCGAGGCCCTTGTCCGTGGTGGAGTTCCGAGTCTTTACACTGAAGGCTATCCCAATGCGGCGGTCATTAGGCTTCTGGAACTTTTTGCCGCGCGGGGAATGTCGGCGGATCATGCCGGCGACGGCGACCTTGATGGTTTCCTCATTGCAGAGCGCATTTCAAAGGCGATAACGGTAAGACACGTCATTGCAGCGGAGGTGGTCAATGATGATTCGCTGCGCCGTCGGCCAGTTCCACCGCAGTTCCGCAAACGCTGGGAGGCTTTTCTTGCCACGCATGGCGGGTTCCCGTATGCAGAA
>JAGCPM010000044.1 GCA_017965685.1 Kiritimatiellia bacterium
ATGCATGGAGCGACACGACGAGATCCGCCCTTTCGAGAGCATACTTGCCGAGGTCGCAACATTCGAAAACGACCTTGTCCGCCACATCCAGCGCCTCCGCCATCTTTCTGGCGGCTGAAATGACATCCTCGCGCCGGTCGACGCCGACGACCTTGACATTGGCGTAGCCAAGGGCTTCCACAAGATAGAAATAGATTGCGTGGGTAAGATACGCTTTGCCGCAACCGCAGTCAACCACGGTAAAAGGAGTCTCCTTCGCTTCGCTTTCTGCAGGGCCTATGGTTTCCTTGACGACCTTAAGAAATTCGTTCACTTGATCGTACTTGCCGCGCATCGAGGCGCGTATCTCGCCGTCCTTCGCGGCTATTCCCACCGCTTTCAGAAGCGCAGCGGAATCGAACTCGGCAAGCGGAGTTTTCTTGACGCGGTCGTGGGAAGCGACGGCGGCCTCGCGGACAAGCGGTGCCGAGCGCGAGACAAGGGCCCTGCCCTTCTTCGTGACGCGCACATGAAGATCGCCGATCGCCGTGATGAGATGCAGTTCGCGCGCTCCCTTCTGCGCGATTATCTCCTCTAGCCCGTCTGCGGCTCCGGCGGCGTCGAAGTTCTTCGCCTGTACGCCGGAAGAATCCGACATTTCGGCCTGGTATTTCCTTTCGCCGCCGATAATCACAGGGCGGAGCGATATCCGGAAAACCTCCCCTTGCCGGCGCACACTCTGGACGAGCTTGATGAATCCGTCCGCGAAAACCCGCGAACGGATTTCATCCTTGAGCGCACTTTCCAGCTCGAAACGCTCCATCAGCGAGCCTCGGTAGCCTTGATGCGATCCCAGGCCTTGTTGTATATCTCGAGATTTTCGACAGGGGCGAGAACCTGACCCTCGATGATATCCTCCGGCTTAAGGATTATTAAGGACTTGAGTTCTTCGGCAAGATTGTCGATGCCGCCGCGGACCGGCACGGGACTCATAATGTACTCCATGTTTTCCTTGGCGACCTCGCCATCGTATATGAAGTTGATGAACGCGTAGGCTAGATCGGGATTCGGCGCGGAAGCGGAAACGACCATCTCGTCGAAGGCGATGGTAAAGCCCTCTCGCGGCAGCGCGAAGCCGATGTCGCTCCTCGCCGGAACGCCTTCCTCCTCGTCGCCGAGAATGACCTGCGTCGCATCGGAGGAATAGCCCTGGCCGATCCATGTTGCGCCGGAAGGAACCTCGGTCTTGTAGCTTTCAGCGTCGAACTTGCGGATATTCTGCTTCCACTTGAGCACGACCTCGACAGCCTGGTCGATTTCAGCCGGATTCGTGGAATTGACCGAATAGCCGAGGCTCATGAGTCCCGCGCCGATCACTTCGCGGATGTCGTCCAGAAGCGTTATCTTGCCCTTGAACGCCGGATTTTCCAAAACCTTCCACGTTGCGACATCCACGCCCTCAGGAATCTTGTCCTTCGCGTAGCAGAAGCCGGTGTAGGTCACGGAATAGGGAACGTTGTACCTGAAGCCGGGATCGAGAAGCTGCGTCGCGAACTCCTTCGCGAAATTGGCCCTGACATTCGGAAGCTTGGAATGGTCGAGCTCGGCTATGAGGCCCTCCCTGGCCATAAGCCCGACGAGATAGGAGCTGGGCATTATGATATCGTAGCCCGTTCCGCCGGCCTTGAGCTTGGCGTACATCGTCTCGTTGGAATCGAACGTATCGACGACGACCGCGCAGCCGAATTCCTCCTCGAAATCCTCGATTACATCTGGAGAGATGTAGTCCGACCACGTGTATATGTGGAGTTCCGGCTTCTTTTCGCATCCTGTGAACATCGCGGAGGCGGCGATTGCCGCTGCCGCCGCGGCTGCATTGAGTCTTTTCATTGCTGTTTTCCTTTCGTTTTCAAAGATGGGTTGGAGCGCGCGATAAGCTTCGAAAGCCCTACAAGCGCACATGTGAAGATAAGCATCAGCGTGGAAAGCGCGAAGACGGCCGGCAGATTGCGCGAATGCTTCGTCATCGAGCTCACGTAGGTCGGGAACGTATTGGTGCCCGCGCCGTTCACGAACGAGGTGATCACCACGTCGTCTATGGAAAGCGTGAACGCCAGAAGCCCGCCCGCGACGATTCCCGGCATCAGGATGGGCAGCTCCACATGGAAGAACGTGTACCACGGCCCGGCGCCTAGATCGTAGGCGGCCTCGACAATCCTGTCGTCGAAATCCTGCAGCCGCGCAAGAACCGTCATCACGACGTACGATACGCAAAACGTCACGTGCGCTATGAGAATCGTCCAGAACCCGCACTCGACCTGGCACGCCACGAACAGCATAAGCAGCGATATGCCGATCAGTATGTCTGGCATGATCAGCGGCGTGTAGACGAGCGCGTGGTGGATGGCCTGCAGGCGGTCCTTCCAGCGGTGCAGCGCCAGGGCGGAGGTCGTGCCTATCACGCAGGATGCGAGCGTCGCTAGACCCGCGACCGTCAGCGAAAGCCAGAAGCTCTGCATCAGCGCGCCGACCGAGCGGCTTCCCGTGAATATCATCGAATACCATTTGGCCGTGAAGCCGGAGAAGTTGCCGGAAGCGTCGAAGAAGCTCATCGAAACGCCGTTCGGTATGAAGCCGTACACGACGACTATCAGAATCGGAACGTACAGAAACGCCAGAACGAGCGCCAGTATGAAGGTGGAAACGTACGACCTTTTCATGCGCAATCCCCTCTCGTTCCCGTCGCGACCAGACGCGCCGTCTGCGTTTCTAGCCTGCGCTTGTCGCGGAGGTCCTGCCTCTTCTTCCAGTACATGGCGACACCCATCGGCACGAGCACCGATATCGCCATCAGCGTGGCCAGCGCGGAGGCGTGCGGAATGTTCCTGTTCTGCATCGCGCGCATGAATATCTTGTTGCCGATCAGCACGCAGTTCGTACACGGAGATGGAGCAGACGAACTCAGAAGAAGAGGCGGCGACGGCGGCGAATTCGGTGCAACAACGGGCAGACCGAGAAGAATGGGCTG
>JAGCPM010000045.1 GCA_017965685.1 Kiritimatiellia bacterium
AAAGCGTGGTCTTGCCTATGCCGCGAGGACCGATGAAAAGATATGCGTTCGCGATGCGGTTCGCCTCTATCGCGTGGCGGAGGGTCTTCACGACGTGCTCCTGCCCTACGACATCCTCGAAGGTCATCGGCCTGTACTTCAGCGGAAGGGCTATATGTTCGTCTGCCATTGACGGGTATTATATCAAATTCTACTCCCTGCGGTCAACCGTTCCGGCCGATTTGCCGTCGCGCGCGTATGATGAGTTAGTCGGGCAAAGGGAGAAGGCGTATCCCCATGCGGCGGAGGGAGGCATTGCGCTTTTCCCAGAGTTCGTCGACTTCGTCCTCGGAAAGGTCCTTCACGGCGGCTTCCAGTTCGGCCTTGGCGCGGTTGTAGTAGCCAAGCTCCTCTTCCTGGCGGGCGACAATCGCTTCTCCGTATTGGACTATCGTGCCGCCGGCCGAGAGATACTCCCGAAGCTCGTCCTTCATTCCTTCGACCATGGCCTTGATCTGGCGCGCTTCAAGGGAATCCGTTTCCTCCGGAGCGATGGTGCGGCCGAGGGCGGAGAGGATTTCGGCTTCGCTGGTATTCTTGAGCCCGGCGGGAACGCCGGGAATCGCAAACGAGGCGAGAAAGCGCTCCCCTTCGCCGGAAAAGACTTCCGCCCATCCTGTGCGGATGCCCTTCTCTATCACGGCCGAATCACCTATGACCTGACGGCGCGTCTTCTCGGCAAACGGAGCGGAAAGAATTGTCGTTTCGCGCGTTTCGCGCTCGAAGGCACGAGAGAGATCGCGGTATGCGAGGATTACGGCGAGAGAGAAAATTGACAGCACCGCTATGGCGAGCCATCGCTTGCCTTTACCAAGGAGCTTGTTCCAGAAGCCGGGGGCTTCGTCGACGCGGCTCGCCTTTATGCCCTGGGCCCGAAGCGCGGCATAGGCCGAATCGCGGTCGGAAGCGTCGATAACGCCCTTGTGCGGGGCGTTATCGGAAGTTCTGTATTCGTAGTTGAACCTCACTTCGCCTTCGCCGGGTCGAATTTGACTTTGATCGGCTGATCGGGAATCTGGTGGACCTTGTCCCAGATCGCCTGCTGGTACTCGTTGGTGGGCTGGTGCGCCCAGCCTTCGCGGCAGGCTTCCATGTAGGTGGTGCGGTAGTAGGGCTTCACGCCGATATGCTCGAGGTGGCGGTGGAGCGAGTTCATCGGCTCGGGGCATATGAACTTGCTGGGGATGGCGTCCAGGTCCTCTATCGTATTCACCGGGCTTAAGACGCATCCACCCATGCTCGATTCGGCCGCGCCGCAAAGATAGCCGAACGCGCGCCATATTTCCTTCTCGACGCGGAAAAGGAATTTCGCTTCGTCCACACCGCCTTCAGAGAGCGCCGAGAGGTTCACTATGGCCCAATCGCTTTCGGGGGCGACGAGCATTGTGACCGGCAAGGCGGGATCATCGACTAGGAATATCGCCGCGGCCGAATGCGTGCGCAAAAGTTCCTTGGCGGCATTGGCCACGGTGACGGAATTCGTCGAGGTTTGCGCCACCATGCGGCACTGCATAAGGTCCTCGATATCGAATATCGCCTTTTCGAGCCAATCGGCGGAGACCTTCGGGGAGGACGTGACGAATGCTATCTGTCCTTTGCCGGAGCCCTCCTTGGTGAGCCAGCCGCCAAAGCGCTTCATCGACTTGCGCCATCTGTAGTCCGCTTGCTCCTGCGGGGACATTGCCTCGAAGCGTTCCTTGGCGAGGCGTATCTTTTCCGCCATCGCAGGGTCGGTCTTTGCGCAAAAAGCCGTGCAGGCGGCGAGCGCGAGCGCGGCGAAAACAAGTTTCTTCATTGTTGTTCCTCCCATCCCATTTGTTTAAGAATGCGGCGCGGCAGGCGCACCTTCGGCAGTCCCTTTTCGTTCATGTGCCTGTTCAAGGCATCGTAGAGCTCCTTCGCGTGCTCCGGCGAATCGTTCGCGAGAGAATCGAATATCATGTCGCGGGCCTCGCTGACATATGCGGCCTCGGACTGCTGGCGGTACTGGAGGTCGCGGATGAAGTCCTTCGCGGTCTTGCCGTCCTTGATGTAGTCCACCAGCTGTTCGCGCAAGAGCGCAATCGACTCCTTCTTGAAGCGCACCGTGTCGTCGTCATCGTCGTTGATCTCGATCTTCTCCATTATGGCCTGCATTATCTCCTCGTTCGTGAACTCGATCGGCGTTTCGGGAATGTCTTCACCCGGGACGAGGAAGTTCGTCATGAAGTTGTTGAGGCCCGACTCGAAGACGGGAACCGGCTTGGGTTCATCCGGATTGTCCACGATGACCGTTACCATGGCGCCGTTCGCCATGCGCTTTTCATAGCGCTGTTTCGAGAGCCAGACGATATTCGTGCCGGGGTCGGGTTTCACCGCTTCGGCGGAGGGCGTTTCACCGAGCTTCTTCAGCGCGGCATCGATCTTTTCCTCGCGCGTCATTAAGGCCGCAGGCGTCGCTTCCGCGATCAGGGAAGACTCGGCGGGCAAGGACGGCTCTTGCGCGGACCGGTCCGCCTTCGGAACGAAGAACCACCATGCCGCAATCGCGGCGGCGACGAGTATCGCGCCTGCGGCAAGGCCCTTGCCGAAAGATGGCTTTGGCTTGGCTGCGGGTGCGGTGCCTTTATCGAACAACATGCTTTCCCCCTTTCAGTATTCAAGTTGGCTTCCGCCGATTGTTTCTCGCAAAATCGAATCTCCCGGCACTTTCGTCGGGTCGGTTGCGTGGACGGCCGAAAGCAGAGTAAGCAGAGTGTAGATCGAGCCTTCGTCCGGCAACTTCCTTTTCGCCATTTCGAGGTGGCCCATCGCAAACGGCTTCAACACGGCAAGCTCGTATTCGAGGCCTGAATCGAACTCGGCGTCCGCATTCGGCCTGAATGGATTTATCCACTTCTCCTCGCCGGCGACGACCTTTGGCCATCTGGTGAAAGTCTCGGCCGGATCCATCTTGCGGAACTGATTGTCCCTCACGAGACGCCGGAGAAGGCGCGCCAGTCTGGGCGTAAGTCTGGTAGAGGCGAAAACTTCAAGCTGGGTCTTCGGCTCTATGAAAATCCTGAACATTCCGCCGCCCGCTACGCCTTCGACGAGCCGGGGATTCAGCGCATGGAGGCCCTCGAGTATCACTATTCCACCCTTCGGCAACTTCACGAGCGTATCCTCGAAATATCCTTCGTGCTTCACGAAGTCGTACTTCCTCGGATGTATCGCCTCGCCGTCGAAAAGCGTGTTCATGTCCTTCGCGAGCTGTTCCATGTCAACGCATTCGATCGTCTCGTAGTCCCAGTCGCCATTCTCGTCCTTCGGGTTGCGCGAGTGACCGACGAAATAGTCGTCGGTGGAAAGATAGATCGAATCTATGCCGTCCACCCTGAGCTGGGTTCCAAGGCGCTTGGCGGTAGTGGTCTTTCCGGCGGAAGAAGCACCCGCGAGAAGAATCATCTTCACGTCGCTACGCGCCGCGATGGTGTCCGCGAGCTTGGACAATGCCTTGTGCTGCCTCGCCTCGCAGACGCGGATGAATTCGTCGATGTCGCCCGTATCGACCTTCTCGTTTAGTTCCTCTATGGTCATTTTATGCTTGTCCCGCTCCATCCGAGCTTGCGTCCCAGGACTTCGTATGGATCGTAGCCGGAAAGTTCCACGAACTTGGCTCTCACAGCGGCCTTGGCCATTTCGACGCTTTCGCCTGCGGCAAGCATCATCGCGCTTTCGCCGTCGGCGTAGACGCCGAGTCTTTCCGCCCTGCCCGACGTCTGGCGCGATGATTTCACGACGAGCCTTGCACCATCGCCTACGACTATCGCCCGCGATCCGAGAGCGTGTGGATTCATCGGAGTTACGACGAAAGATTCCGTTTCTGGCATCACCACCGGGCCGCCCGCCGCGAGAGAATATGCGGTGGAGCCGGTGGGCGTTGCGACTATGAGGCCGTCGGCCATGTAGCGCGTTGCGTGCTTGCCGTCCACTTCAAGGTCGAGAATGGCGGCGTGGCCGGTCATTTCGCGCATTATCACGATGTCGTTGAGGGCTAGCTTTATCTTGCGGCCGCCGGCCTTTCTTACGGAAAGCATTGTGCGCTCCGATACGCGCCAGAGTCCCTTGGCCAGCATTTCGAGGGCTTTCGCGAAATCGCCCCTGCCGACGCTGGAAAGGTAGCCCAGACCGCCGATGTTGAATCCGAGGACGGGCGTTCCGGCGAACTCGTGGGCGGCACGGAGTATGGTTCCGTCGCCTCCTAAGGCTATCACGACATCGGCCTTTGCCTTGGCCGAAACGACGGCGAGGCCCAGCTTTGCGGCTTGAACCTTGAGGGAAGAAAGAACATCCTTCGCCCCGGCCTTCGTGTCGTTCACATAGAAGCGGACCTTCACTTGAGCCTTGCCTCCGCCTTTCTCAGGAGTTCGCGGTTCTTCTCGCCGAGTTCGGGCTTCTTCTTGAAACTCGCGACGAGGGATTCCTCGAGATTTTCGCCGGAAAGCCCAGTAACGCCGAGCTTCTTCATCGCGGCGAGCATCATCGTATTGGCCGCCTTGGGAACGCCGAATTCCTCGGCGAGACTGATGGCCGGCCAGCGGACCAGATTCACGCCTTCGGGAGGAGGCGTCTTTATCGGGACCGTTTCGTCCACGATGATCGTTCCGCCCTGCTTGACGTCGCCGGCGAAGCGTTCGTAGGCCGGCTCGTTCATGCAGACGAGGACGTCGGGATGGTCTACGGTCGGAGCGCCGATCGTGCGGCCGGAAACGACCACCGAGCAGTTCGCGCTGCCGCCCCTCTGCTCGGGTCCGTAGCTGGGGAACCAGAGCGTGTGTCGCCTCTCCAGACGGGCCGCCTCGGCGATGCAAAGGCCGAGAGAAAGGATTCCCTGTCCGCCGTAGCCGGCGAACTTGAAGCGCCTTTCGGCGAAGGAAGCGTCTTCCACCGGCGACGGAACCGCCGTCTTCTCGGCGAAAAGCTCGGCGCACGAAGCGGCCCTCGGAACTGGGCATGGCGCCACTTCGCGCGTTTCGTCGCGGAAGACTCCCAATGGATATTCTTTCTCCATCTCGTCAATGCAGAACTTGGCCGCGTCGGCGGCGTTCATTCTGAAGTTTGTCGGGCAGGGGGCGAGTATTTCCAGCAATGCGTAGCCTTTGCCGTCGCGTTCAATCTCGAAGACCTTTCTTATCGCCTGCTTGGCCTGCATTATGCGCTTCGTGTCTGCCACGCTGACGCGGGCGATGTAGACGGGCGCCTTGAGCTGGCTGAAGACCTCGCAGACGTGGAGTGGATAGCCGGCGACGGCCGGGTCTCGCCCGAAAGGCGAAGTGGTTGTCTTCTCGCCTTCAAGCGTCGTCGGGGCCATCTGTCCGCCGGTCATTCCGTAGTGTGAGTTGTTTACGAAAATGCAGCCGAACCTCTCGCCGCGCGAAGCGGCCTGGAAAGCGTTGTTGAAGCCTATCGCGCCGAGGTCGCCATCGCCCTGGTAGGCTATGGTGACGGCATCGGGACGCGCCCTGCAAACTCCTGTCGCGGCGGCGGGAGCTCGACCATGCGCGGCGGAGATGTGGGCGGCGTCCCAATAGTAGTAGGTGAACACTCCGCAACCCACGGGATCGACGAAAACCGTCCTGTCCTGAAGCCCCATTTCGGCGCAGGCTTCGGCAATCAGCTTGTTGATTATGCCGTGTCCGCAACCAGGGCAATAGTGCGTGATGCGCGAATGCGGCTTGCCGCTTCTCGGAAACTCGGCGTACATCCCCTTCTGTTCGACGGTATTCATGCCGCCACCTCCTTCGCCTTGGCGACCGCTTCATCCACGGTGACGACTATCCCGCCCATGTGGCCGAGGGTTGAAAGAGCCGCCGCCTCTTCGGCGACTCCGCATTTCACGAGATGCATCCGCACGTCGTCCGCGAACTGGCCCGCGTCAAGGGAGATCGCGATTAGCTTTCTGCCTTTCGCGGCCTTGGCAAGTTCCACGGCCGGGAAGGGATTCAGCGTGACAGGCCTGAAAAGACCAGCCTTGACTCCATCCCTCCGCAGTTCCTCCACCGCCGTGCGCGCGATTCTCGAAGAGATTCCGAACGCGACGAAAAGGACCTCGGCATCGTCGGCCATATAGGCTTCGCCAATCGCGTCGGATTTCATCCGCGCATACTTTTCCTGGAGATGGCGGTTGAATTCCTCCTGCGCGGCAGCATCGAGGAATATGGATTTGACCAGATTGCCGCGCGTTTCGGGAATGCCCTGCGCGGCCCATTCACTGAAATCGGGAGGAGTTTTCTCCTCGCCCGGGAGAGTGACCGATTCCATCATCTGGCCCTGAAGCCCGTCCGCGAAGACCACGGCCGGAGTGCGCCATTTTGCGGCCATTTCAAAGGCCTTTACGGTTAGGTCGAACATTTCCTGGGCGCTTGCCGGAGCGAGGGTGAAAGTCTGGTAGCTGCCGTGGCCGCCACCCTTGACGGCGGGATTGTAGTCGCTTTGCTCGGGATACACATTGCCGAGTCCCGGACCTGCGCGGTTGACGTCCACGATTACCGCCGGAAGCTCCGCGCCGGCGAGGTAGCTTATGCCCTCCTGCATCAGGGAGAAGCCGGGGCCGCTCGTGGCTGTCATGCAAAGTTTGCCGGCGCCGGCCGCGCCGAACATCATGTTGATCGAGGCAGTCTCGCATTCGGCCTGGACGAACGTCCTGCCGAGCATCGGAAACCACTTCGCCGCGCCGTGCGCAATTTCGCTGGCGGGGGTTATTGGATATCCGAAGTAGAGTTCGCACCCCGCATAGAGCGCGCCCATAACAACAGCTTCGTTGCTTTTCGCGAACTTTGTCATCTTTCCACCTTTATCGCATAAGGCTCGGGACAGTTGTAGAAGCACATGGCGCAGTTGATGCAACCCTCGCCCTTGTAGCGGACCGCCTTTATGCCCATCGCGTTCAGCTCTTCGCCGATCTCGAGGCACTTCTTCGGGCACGCGCGGACGCAACGTCCGCACCCCTTGCAATTCTCCTTGTCTATCCTTACCATCTTTTTCCCTTTCAGGAAGCGCCGCCAACCATCCGCCAGTCCCCGGGGCAATCAGCCATCATTCGACCTGGATGCCTTCGGGCCCCGAAGTCTCACGGATAGTCGGCCGGCAAAGTCAAAATCTCCGCGCCGTCGTCGGTGATGGCCACGGTATGCTCGAAATGCGCGCTGAGGCAGTTGTTCTGGGTGACGACCGTCCAGTTGTTGTTCAGCACATACGTCCTTTCGCCGCCCTTGTCCATCGTTATCATCGGCTCGATGGCTATCGTCATGCCTGGCTTCAGAATCAGCTTGGTGCCGGGCTTGCCGTAGTTGGGGACTTCTGGATCCTCATGGACGGTGCGGCCCACGCCGTGGCCTATCCAGTCGCGGACTATTCCAAAGCCGGCCTCTTCCGCGACCTTCTGTATCGCGTAGCTAACGTCGCCGAGGTGCACTCCTGGGCCGGCCGCCGCGATGCCGGCCTTGAGGCATTTCTTCGTGGTCTCGACAAGCCGCACAACTTCGGGATCGGTCACGCCAAGCATTACCGTGCGGGAGGTGTCGCCGTTGAAGCCGTTCTTGAATATGCCTACGTCGGTCTTCACAAGGTCGCCCGGCATTATCAGCCTGTTGCGGCTTGGAATGCCGTGGATCACTTCGTCGTTTATCGACACGCAAAGATGTCCCGGGAAGCCGGAGTAGCCGAAGAAGCTCGCCTTGACGTTGTGCTTCTTGCAGTACTCCACGACAAGATCGTCGATCTCGCCTGTCGTCATTCCCGGCTTGACGGAGGAAGCGCAGATGTCGCGGATTTCGGCGGACATCCTGCACGCCTCGCGCATGAGGTCGATTTCACGCTTCGATTTTATGTCGACTTTCATCGCGCCTTCTTCACATCACGGCCAGAAACGCTTTTGCGGTTGCCGCCACGTTCTGCGTGCCGTCGACAGTCTTGAGAATGCCCTTTCCCGAATAGTGCTTGATGAGCGGCTCGGTCTGGGCGTGGTAGACGGCTAGGCGGTCCTTGACTGTGTCGGGATTGTCGTCCTTGCGGATGACGAGCTTTTCGCCGCACTTGTCGCAGACACCCTCGACTTTCGGGGGCAGGTTTTTGACGTGGTAGCCGGCCTTGCATTTCGGGCACGTCCGGCGGCCCGCGATGCGATCCTGGATTATCGAGTCGGGCACGTCGATCAGGACGGCACTTTTCACGGGCGCGCCCATTTTCTCGAGAATTTCCGCCTGCGCCAGATTGCGGGGGAAGCCATCGAGAAGCATTGTCGTTTCTCCCTTGGTCTCGGCAACGACGTCCTTTATCATCGTAGCGATGAGAGAATCGGGAACGAGATTGCCGGCTTCCATGTAGCCCTTGGCCTCGATTCCGGCAGGTGTGCCCTTCGCGACGGCCGCACGAAGCAGGTCGCCTGAAGATACGTGCCTGAGATTGCCATTGCCGCTGGCGAGCGCTCCCGCCACGGTACCCTTCCCCGAACCCGGGGCACCCAACAAAACAATTATATCCATGATTTGTGTAGTATATCAAATTCCGCTCCTACTTGCAACCACCGCCCATGCATCGCTCGCCGTTCCTAGCCAATGACCGTGCAAGACGCACCCCAACCTCGACCAAGGAATAAGCGGGGACAGGCACTGCTTGGATTCTGGGCGGGGGGAGGATAGCCTCAAGACTTGCCGAGATTCGACTACGGCAAGAAACGGCTAGGAATGGCGGATATGCCGCCTGACTTCCAGCGCCGGACAGCAAAACGATGGCTGCGTTTGCCGAAACGATGCCAGCGTTTGCCGAAACGGTGCCAGCGTTTTGTGAAACGGTGCCAGCGTTTTGTGAAACGGTGCCAGCGTTTTGGCAAACGGTGGCAGCGTTTTGCCGTTCCTAGCCAATGACCGTGCAAGCCGCACCCCACCCTCGACCAACGAAGAGCGCACAGCCGGGTCATTCCCAGCCATTTGCCGTGCACAACCTTGTATGTCGCATTACCAGCGGGCAAATAAGCCTTCACGGCCTTGATCCCAGTTGGACGAAAAGAGTGAGTAAAACAAAACAGGCGCGGAGACCGCGCCTGCCTGTTGTTGCTCTGATAGAGAGCGTGGCTGTTACTGCTTGATGTCGACGAACATCTTGAAGAAGCCCTTCTCAGCCGACGGCTTGTTAACCGTGAGGATGTCGGAGCCATTCTCGCCAGTGTACTGCGTCATGGCCGGCTTGGCGATTGTGAGGTCTTCGCTCGCGCCAACGCCGTAGTAGAGACCAGGGACGAGGGTGACATTGAGCGTGACTGTGGTCGCGCCAACGTCGACAGCCTTCTGGGTCTCGCCCTCAACGACCGCAGGAGCGAGAAGCGTCGCCGTCGTGCCGTCGATGGAGATGCCATTACCATTCACAAGGGTGTAGTCACCAATCTTGATCTTGGTCGTACCCTCAGGGACGGTGAACTGGCCGTTCGCGTCAAGTGAAGCATCTTCGGCAACAACGTCGTAGGTGTCGGAGATCTGCGATGCAGTCGCCTGAATGGCAACACTTACCGTGCCAACAACTACCGTGTACTTACCATCGACAGGCGTAAGTGTGTTACCATTTGCAGTAACCACAGGGTTTTCATAACCCTCGGCAGGGGTGGCGGTGAAGACAATCTCATCGCCCTCAAAAACCTGTTTCGTGACAAGTGGGTCGCCACTATCGTAGTATGCAAGCGTCACATTAGAAGCACCGACCTGGAGCTGAAGGAACAGGTACTGATAATAGGTGGATGTTCCATCACCATTAACCGTCGTGCCAGTCTGGCAACCCGAGAAAGGCCTCACATTGAGGGATTTGCCTGTGGGGAATGTCAACGTAGCATTCTTAGAGCTGAACCAGAACTGGTTGCCAACCGATGTCAGAGTAGCATCAAGCGTGAGCGCAGCCGAGCCAGTCAGATAGATCTTTCCGGCGCCTGTGACGGTCGTACCCTCGGCATCGCCCGCGAGCGTGTAGGACGTCTCCACCGTGACATCAGTGGCAAGCGTTACAGCCGTGCCGACAAGCGTCAGCGTCTCACCATCCTCAACCTCAGAAAACGCGGTAGCGACCGAAGTGTAAGGCGTAACC
Organism: Kiritimatiellia bacterium; assembly: GCA_017965685.1. Classification (GTDB taxonomy): domain Bacteria; phylum Verrucomicrobiota; class Kiritimatiellia; order RFP12; family UBA1067; genus UBA1067. Next base: position 10,129 of record JAGCPM010000045.1, read on the forward strand.
GTCTGGCCATCAGCTGAGGTGATGGTAGCCAAAATTACATCGGCCGAGATGCCAGACACGTCAACAGTCGTGGTTTCAGCGCTTGCGGTAAACCCAATTGGGTCACCAGTAACCACATAGCCGCTGTTCGCAGTGTAGGTAACGACGACAGCTGCCCCAATATCAACCGTGACCTTGCCATCGGTAATATCAACAGTCTGATCATCAGCTGTTACGGTAGGTGTCGCACCGGTAATCGAAGGAATTGTGATTTCCACCGTCGTAGGAACGGGCAACTTGAGCGTCAAGACGCCTTCGACAACTTCGAGCGTGGCGCCTTCGGGAGCACCTTCCGCGAGTGCGAACTTGTCCGCATCGAGACCATTAGCCTTGAGAAGCGCGACATCGGTATCAGCCTCGATCGCGCTGACATCAACCGTGACCGTCCCCTCGGCAGGGCAGGTGACAGTGCCGCTAACGGCAAGGCCATCCTCATCCGCCGCAAACGCCTTGAACGTTGCGCCGTCGCTGAAGGTCAGGTCGCCGGTGAGCGTACCCGTGCCGCCGAACGTGCCAGCAACCGTCGTCGCACCGACCCAAGCACCGGTCAGATTGACGGAACCGTTGACCGTGAGTGTTGAAGACGCGGTCTGGGTCGCAGTCAGAGTGAGAGTACCTGTAGTGCTATCGCCCGGATCAACAACAACGCCAGTCAATCTATGAGTGCCCCCTGCATTAATTGACCCATCCCAAGCGGTATCCTTAGATTGCTTGATAGTCAAGTAGCGGCCGCCCTCACCATTGTTGCCCCAGTCAGACCTGAAGCCCTTGCTGCCGGTGAGGCTGCCAATCGTCGCACCTGCCACAGGCACTACGGAACCACTGTCCTTTTCTGCCGCGAATGTAAGTAATGTCGGAATGCTCTGTGAGAGAACGGTATATCCAGTTCCAGAGAACTTGATGGTACCAGTACCCGTCACATTGCCGTAATCAGTTCCGCCATCATCAGAATAAGCACTATCCGAACGCGTAATCTCAAGAATACCAGTGTCACCAAGCGTCATGGTTGTACCGCCACCCCACTTGCTACGGTTCGTCGCCTTGACAGAGCCGTCAACGACAAAGCCCATGCCAACACCCCACCAAGCGCTGGAAGCGTTGTCAAGATTCAGTGTAGCACCTTCGGAGATATAAATCTCACCAGCAGTTACCGAGGAAGGCAATGTAGAACCAAAGACCAGCACTCGCTTGGCTCCACTATTATTTCCAACAACGGCACCAGTGAAGCCAGACCAATCGTCGGTGATCTGCCAGACGGCCGTTGCCGCGCCCTGATTCGGGATCGAAATCGTGCCACTACCCTTGAGCGTGGCAACTTTAAATGTATAACCAATGCCGGACCAACCATCATTCCAAGTGAACGTGCCGCCAATTTCCAACGCTGGGACGCAGGTGTAGTCGGGCGTGAGCCATCCACTGCAATTCGTCAGTTTGACGGTCGAGCTGGCATTGCCGTAATCGTTGAAAGCGTAGGTGTTGCCAGCAATAGATGCACCCTTGATCTCAACGGTGCCAGTCCAAGCGGAATTCTTCCACCACTTCGTCTCATTCTCTCCATCAACAGGCGAAGGAACACCACCGAAAGAAACGGTGCCTGAACCAGTTACAGCTGCAGCAGCTGAAGAGTCCAACGTACCATTGGCGACGAGCGTGCCATTCACGACAAAACCGCCCGGAGCCGTCGCACCAGCGACTGTTATCGACTTGCCGGACTCAATCTCCAGTATGCCGTTAGCCGACTTACCTGTGGAAGTACCAACGGTTACTTTGTACTTAGTGAGCGTAATTGTTCCCGTGAATCCAGAGGCATCATTAATAGTAAGGCCATTTCCATACGAAGAACCACCAGTTGTGGAGAGCGTTCCGCTTCCCGTAAGACGTGTGAATGTCGCCTGTGTGCTGCCGTAGCCGTCACACACGTTCATACCATCACCGTCAATATCGACAATGCCTGGGAACACAT
>JAGCPM010000046.1 GCA_017965685.1 Kiritimatiellia bacterium
GGATGTAGTCGAGCGCCTTGGTCGACAACTTCAACAAGTACATCGCGATGCTGACGGCGGGCTTGACGGGGCTGTTCTTCATGGGCGTCTTCATGCCGCGCATCAAGGGCGTAGCGGCGGTCCTCGGGCTTGCGGCGAACTACTTCGTCTGCTTCAGCTGCGAGATACTCCACGGCGACGTCTTCGGGCTCAAGTTCCATCCGTTCCTCCTCGGCGGAATCGGGCTCGTCGTCTGCGTCCTCGTGGCCTATGTCGCCTCGCTCGTCCTGCGCGAGAAGGGGCATGACCTGACCGGTCTCACGCTGAAGACCCTCCAGAAGAAATGACGGTCGCCTACGGTGTCAAGGGCGGCGTGTACGTCAACATGACGAACCGCTGCCCGTGCTCCTGCATGTTCTGCCTGCGGAACAATGCGGAGGGCGTGTACGGCTCCGGCAGCCTTTGGCTGGAGCGCGAGCCGACTGTCGAAGAGACAATCGAGGCATTAAAGCCATGGCTTGAGAAGGGTGTGGACGAGGTTGTCTTCTGTGGATACGGAGAGCCTACCGAGCGTCTCGACGATATGCTCGCCGTCGCTTCGTGGGTCAAGGCCGCCAATCCATCGATGCGGACGCGCGTCAACACGAATGGACTCTCCGACCTCATAAACGGCCGACCGACTGCGGCGGAGTTCGTTGGCAAGATAGACGTCCTCTCGATAAGTCTCAACACGGACGATGCGCGCGAATACCTCGAAGAATGCCACCCGAAGTTCGGGATTGACTCTTACGAAGCAATGAAGAAGTTTGCCTCCGATGCCGCGAAGGCCGGAATAGACGTCGTCATGACCGTAGTCGGGGAGCCGGTGACGTCCCGCGCAAAGCAGGAAAGATGCCGCGAGATAGCCGAATCCCTCGGCGCCCGATTGCGCGTAAGACCGTATGAAGGCTGAATTCGCGAGTTGCGAACTCTGCCCGCGCCGTTGCCGCATCGATCGAAACGCCGGCTTTCGCGGATTCTGCGGCGCAGGCGATGGGCTAAGGCTTTTCAGATGGGGACCGCATTTCGGCGAGGAGCCGCCCGTCACAGGCAAGAACGGCTCAGGTTGCATATTCTTTTCGCGATGCACTTTGAAGTGCGTCTACTGCCAGAATTCGCCATGGTCGTGGAAAGGCGGCGGCGAGGACGTCACTGTCGCGCGGCTTGCGGAAATCATGCGCGATCTCGCGCTGAAGGACAAGGTCTCGAACTGGAATCTCGTTTCCCCGACTCCATACCTCCCGCTTATACGCGAGGCGAAGGAAATTCTCGCCGCCGAAGGCGTTTCGCTGCCTTTCGTCTGGAATTCCTCAGGCTACGAACGCACGGAAATTCTGGAGGAATACCGCGACCTTTGCGACATCGCTCTTTTCGACCTGAGGTATTCACGCAACGAAACGGCGATGCGCTATTCGTCGGCCAAGGATTACGTCGAGACGGCAAGAAGGGCGGTCGAATGGGCCTGGAAAAACACTAAGCCGATCGTGCGCGTTCTTGTACTGCCCGGACATGCCGACGAGGCGATAGAGTCGCTTGCTTTCATCGCGAACCGCGTTTCGAGGGAAGTGCCGGTTTCCGTCATGTGCCAATACGTCCCGTCTTTCATGGCGAAGACCATTCCGCCGCTTTCTCGCGGCGTGACCGAGGCCGAATACCATCAAGTGGTTGAGAGTCTGGAACTTCTCGGCCTCGAAAACGGCTGGACACAAGGTTTCGGTGCCGCCGATGCTTCTAACGTCATGCTCGGCGAGAACATGGAGCCCGGCTCCGGCACCATCCGTTGAACGATGCGGAGCCGATCGGGTGCGGCGAAGGCGTCGCCTTAGCGGACTATCGCTGCGCGGGCCGAGGCGAGATCGGCGAACTCTCCCGCGGCAATCATCTGCACGATCAGGTTGCCGATAGCCGTTCCTTCTATCGGACCGGTTATGACTTCGAGTCCCGTGGCCTCAGCCGTCATCTCGTTCAAGAACGTGTCCTGGCAACCGCCGCCGACGATGTTGATTGATGTGAAGCGCTTGCCGCTTATGCCCTCGAGCTGGCGTATCGCCTGCGCATAGCATTGCGAGAGCGAAACGTAGATGCATTTCATCAGGTCGGCGATTGTCGCAGGAGCCTTGCCGCCCGCCTCCTCGACCGCCGCCATTATCTCGCCCGTCATCGAGGCGGGATTCATGAAACGCTGGTCGTTGACGTCCACGCTCGCCGCAAAGGAACTTCCCGCGCCAGGGCGGAGAGTTCAGCGAAGGAATATTCCTTGCCTTGTTCGTAATCCGTGAGTTTCGCAAGCGCGGCTTTGGTCGCTTCGCCGGACTTGCCTTCGACGTAGCTCACTCCGTTGAGTTCGCGGCGCACCGACTGGATTATCCAGCTGCCCATGATGTTCTTGAGGAACCTGTAGCGCCCCCATGCTCCGCCTTCGTTTGTGAAGTTGGCCTTCATGCTCGCCTCGCCGGTGAGCGGCTCGGTGTTTTCCACGCCGAGAAGCGACCATGTGCCGCTTGAAAGATATACCGCCTTGTCGTCTCTGGCCGGGACGGCGAGGTATGCGCTGCCGGTATCGTGCATCGCGGGCAGGACCACCTTCACGCCCTTGTATTCGCCGACTTTCTCGCCGGGCATCTTCAGCTCGCCGAATATCTTCTGCGGCAGGCCCAGCTTCGCTATGAGGTCGCGGTCCCAATCCTTCTTCGCCGCGTCGAGAAGGGATGTGGTCGAGGAATCGGTGTACTCGTGGACGATATTGCCGGTGAGGGCGTAGTTGAGATATTCCGGCACCATCAGGAAGTGCTCGGCGGCGGCAAGTTCTTCAGGGTGTTCCTTCTTGAGCGCCCAGAGCTGGTATATCGTGTTGAAGGAAGTCTTCTGTATTCCGCAGCGACCGTAAAGCTCCGCGAAATCGAGAACTTCCGCCTCGATTTCCTCGGCGGCGCCTTGCGTTCTCGTGTCGCGGTA
>JAGCPM010000047.1 GCA_017965685.1 Kiritimatiellia bacterium
CGAAAACGGCGTCGTAAAAACCAGGCTCCTTTTCATAGAGGGTTGGCGGACTTTTCAGAATTACGTCGCAAACAGAGCCGACAGATGGTTCGGCTACATATCCTCGCCGATGGAGCTCGCGCATTTCGAGTTGATAGTCATGAAGGACGGACAGATGCTTCTCGCCCGCTACGACGAAGGCTTTGCGCCGAGAGAGACCACGCCGGAAGACGAGGCTTTCCTGCGTCGCTTGATGTGGCAGGCGTACGGCGTGATGATGCGGCTCGAGTCCGATAGCGGCCTGATTCTGCGCTATGCCGGCGAGAACGCTCTCTTCGCGCGCATCGAGACCAAGGCCGGAGAATGGACGGACTCTCCTCTGGCGATTCCGCCTTTTCGTCCGATTGTCGAGAAGATCGGCATTGAAAAGAAGACTGCCGCGAGAGTGAAGGATCTGCCGATTGTTCAGAGTTCCGTTGTTGCAGTGGATGTGCGAATCGTGCCCGGTCTTTTTACTCGCGACAAGCGGCCCAAGACATGTTACGCGTTTGTCGTCATCGATGCAAAGACCGGCAGGCTGCTCGCGTGCCGCATTATGACAGTGCAGGACATCCAAAGCGGCGTTAAGTCTCTTTGGGAGTCTGTTTCGCAGCGTCTTTTGGAGGTCTTCGCGGCGACTGGTGTAGTGCCGGGCGAGATACAGGTTGTTTCCGGAAGACTGTTCCGATACCTGCGGCCGCTCGGCATGACGATTCCCGTAAAGCTTTCGCTCCATGACAAAATCGATGGCCTCGACGAGGCGTTTCAGGTAGAGAATCTCCGGAAGTGAACAGGATTCTTTTCGAGAAAGGCGAAATCGCCGGTTCACGCGTTGTGCTGAATGATGGGAGGGCTCGCCACATAACAGAGATTCTGCACGGCGAGCCTGGCCAGACTCTCAAGACGGGCGAGATCGACGGCCCGATCGGGACTTCGACCATCGTCGCGATAGGCGGCGACGGGAGCGTAACGCTTGAAACGAATCATGGCGCGCAAAGCCTTGCGCCATGGATTGACATCATCCTTGCGCCGCCAAGACCGCGTGTGATGAAGCGACTACTGCCGCAACTGGCGGCCATGGGCGCGGGCAGAATTGTCCTCGCAGGCGCGAAGAAGGTTGAAAAGGATTTCTGGGGCGCGACGCTTCTCAAAGAAGAGAATTTCCGTCCGCTTCTAGTAGAGGGATTGATGCAAGCGGGAACTTCCATTCTGCCGGAGATTCTCCTGCGCAGGAATTTCCGGACGTTTCTGCTGGAGGAACTAGACACGATGTTCCCGCAATCGCGCAGAATCGTAGCGCATCCCGCGCCGCTCAAACGGGAAGGGCCGTCACGAAACGAAGGGCGCATCCTTCTTGCCGTGGGGCCGGAAGGCGGCTGGACGGAAGATGAGCTTGCGTTGCTTTCGGCGAAGGGCTTCGCGCCATATTCGCTTGGTCCAAGGATTTTGAAGACGGAGACCGCGTGCATCGCCTTGATGGCGCGTCTCGGCGAAGGAGAAAGATGACCGATTTTTCGAAATTGTTGAATCCGCAGCAGTGCGCGGCCGCCACGGCCGAGGATGGCCCGATACTTGTCCTTGCGGCGGCGGGGACGGGAAAGACGCGGACGCTGGTCCATCGCGTCGCGTATCTCGTGGAGAAGGGTGTAGAGCCGGAGAGGATTCTCCTTCTCACCTTCACCAACAGGGCCGCGCGAGAGATGCTCGAAAGGGCGCGGCAGGTAATCGGCGAAGAAGTCGAGGCGATATGGTCGGGCACATTCCACTCAATCTGCGCGAGGATTTTGAGGCGCTATGCGGGAATGCTCGGCTACCAGCCAGGCTTCGCGATACTCGACGAGGACGACCAGAAGAAGATCATAGGCGAGCTCATAAAGTCGTCGGTCAAGAATCCCAAGGATTTTCCGAAGAAGGAGGTTGTCGCGAAGATGATCTCCGAGGCCGCGAACGAAGAGCGCGACATCCTGCTCATTGCGAAACGCTGGCAGACGAAGGCCGCAGGTTTCGAGCCGGAACAGATTGCAGGTATCGCGGAAAAGTATGCGGCGAAGAAGGCGGAGCTAAACGCGATGGATTTCGACGATCTTCTTGTCAAGGGTCTCGAGCTCATCGAGAAAAAGGATTCCGTTCGCGAGATGCTGCAGGAGTGCTTCCTGCACGTCCTCGTCGACGAATATCAGGATACGAACGGTCTGCAGGCTCGTTTCACCGACATCCTCGCCGGAAAGCACCGCAACATAATGGCGGTCGGCGACGACTTCCAGTGCATCTACACTTGGCGCGGCGCGCAGATCGAGAACATAATGGACTTTCCAAAGCGCTGGGCCGACTGCAGGATACTCAAACTCGAGCGCAACTACCGTTCGACCGGCGCAATACTCGACGTCGCGAACTCTGTAATGAAAGATGCGCACGGCCAGTTCGACAAGACTCTCCGTCCCGCGCGAACAGCCATTGGCGAGCTGCCCTGCCTGTACAGCGTTTTCGACGGCAAAGCTCAGGCGCAGGAGATACTCTCGCGCGTCAGAGCGTCCCGCGATGCGGGCTTCAGGTACAGCGACATAGCCGTTCTCTACCGCAGCCATTTCCAGTCGATAGACGTGCAGATGACCCTCGCGCGCGCTGGCGTTCCGTTCCGGATAACCTCAGGCGTCGGCGTGTTCGAGCAGATCCACACCAAGGACGTGCTCTCTTATCTGCGGCTTCTCGTGAACCAGCGCGACGAGCTTTCCTTTCTGCGTTTCGCAATGCTGCTTCCCGGAGTGGGCGAGGCCAGCGCGCGGAAATACTGGGACAAGCTAGGGCTGCAGTTCGATCCAAAGCGGCGCGAAGACCGCGATGCGCTCGGCGCAATGCTCGGCACGAAGGCGAAGGGCGTGTGGAGCGACCTCTCGAAAGGCATCGAATCCGCCGGCGAACACCTTCTAAACGGCGAGACCGGCGCGCTGGTCGAGGATTTTCTAGACTTCTTCTACGAAGATTACATCCGCAAGGAGTGGGACGAAAAGGATGCCGAAGACCGCATAAACGACATTCACGAACTAGCCGTGCAGATCGCTTCCGATGCGCGCGGTCTTGAATCGTTTCTGCAGGAAGTCGCGCTCCTCACCAATCTCGACGTGCGTCGGAACGATCCGTCCCTCGACCGTGTGACTCTTTCGACCGTGCATCAGGCGAAGGGGATGGAGTGGCCTGTCGTTATGGTGCCGTGGTGTTCGGAAGGACTGTTCCCGTCGGCGCGGGCTGTTGAAGAGGGACGAGAGGCCGAAGAAAGACGTCTTTTCTACGTAGCCGTCACTCGTGCGAAGGATGCACTCTATCTCTTCTCG
>JAGCPM010000048.1 GCA_017965685.1 Kiritimatiellia bacterium
CATGTCTCCGGAAAGCTTCTTCTCGTAGGCGATACGCGCCATTGCGGCTTCGGGGTTGACGATGATAACCCCCATGTCGGTCTCTATGAGCAGATATCCCGAATCGAGCTGCGCAAGGAATTTGAACCATTGCCATGGACGCGATGCGGAAGAATCGGGCTCTATCGCGAATTCGACCTGCACCGGCTCCGGCGCGGGTGCAAGGGGATGTTCCGGTGCCATGGCAGGTGCCGGAGGCGCGGCAGGAGCGCTCGCCGGAGTTTGCTTCCTGGGCGCCGTTTCGATGGCGGTCGGCGCCGGTTGCGCCGTCCGCCCGCCTTTCAGGGCCTGCCCAATCGCCTCCATTATCGCGGTCTTGACCGCGGCGTTGCTCCTGAACCGGACTTCCCTTTTCGTGGGATGGACGTTTATGTCAACGTCTTCCGGCGGAAGATCGATGAACATTATTGTCGCCGGCTTCATGTCTCCCTGTCTGCGCGGATACGCCTCGCGCAGCGCGTACGCAATCGACGGGCTGGTCGCGGGTCTTGAGTTGACGAACGTGAACTGATCTCGTCTCGCAAACTCGTGGACGTCAGGACGTTCAATGAAACCGTGAACCCGCACGGTTTTTCCTCCGCTTTCCCACGTGCGGTCGAAAGGTATCAGACGCTCGGCGAATTCAGGCCCGAACAGATCGGCAATCCTATCCGCCGTCTTTTCGCTCCTGGGCAGGCTTGCCGTTTCGCGTCCGTCTATAGACAGCGAGAATCCGATGTCCGGATGCGCGAGGGCGTGGATGGTGAAGACGTGCCTTACGTGCGCCTCCTCGGTCGCGTACGCGCGGAGAAACTTGCGCCTTGCCGGAACGTTGCAGAAAAGATCGCGCACCTCCACAATCGTTCCTGGCGGAGATCCGGCCGACCTTATCTCGGCGAGAGTCCCTGCATTCACGACAAGTGACGTGGCCTCGTCGCTTTGCGCAGTGCGCGTCGTCATTGAAAAGCGCGATACCGATGCTATGGAGGGAATCGCCTCGCCACGGAATCCGAGAGTGTCTATCTTCTCTATGTCGCCTACATCGCGTATCTTGCTCGTTGCCTGGCGCTCAAGCGACATAATCGCATCGTCGCGCTCCATGCCGCATCCGTCGTCCTGCACGGAGATGAGCGTGCGCCCGCCCTTGACTATTGAGACGCGGATGTTCTTCGCTCCGGCGTCGATTGAGTTTTCAACTAGCTCCTTGACTACGGAGGACGGTCTTTCGATTACCTCGCCCGCCGCGATTTTGTTCGCGACGTGCAACGTGAGCATCCGGACATGGCCGTCTCTTTCCATCGTCAGAAATCGAGGTTGATGTTGCGTCGGATGAATGTCGGTATGTCGAGATCCTCGCCGTTGTGGACCGTGGGTTCGGAGTTGTTGAACCGGCCCCTGCCCTGCGGCCCGTGCGCGAGCACTCCGCCCGGCCTGGATTTGCGCTTGATGGAGGATATTGCGCTGCCCGGAACCTCGTCCGCGCCAGATTTGCCGTCTCCTTCGAGGAGCATCGTCACCACCGATATTTTTCCGGCAAAAGTGCTTTCATCGTTGACCGTGGCGAGTTCAAATGTGGCTTGCTCGCCAAATGTCGAGCGTATCGCGCCCGCTATGGCGCCGATTTCGGAAAGACGCAGGTCCTCACCCGCGAGTATTCCGCAAAGGATCGAGCGGACGGAAGGATGCGCGCCGCCTTTCGACAGCAGTGGCGACGATCCTATGGCGGAAATTATGTCATCCACCCTGCCGTTGCCAGACGCTGTGAAGGTCGCGAACCTGCCGCGCCCGGCCTGCGAGAAGAGAAGCCGCAGCCGTTCGGCGTCCAGCCTTATGTATCCCGGAGTTTCCGTAAGCCGCCAGAAGAGTGTCACCGCTGCCGCAAGCGAATTGACGGCGCCGTCTAGCGCCGCGACCATGTTGTCTTCTCCGTCGACCAGCATATCGAGCGGCATGAAGAAACTCGCGCTGGCCTCTTCTTCTATTATCGAGGCGACGGTCTGCGCGTTTTTCGTCCTTTCCGGCCCCTCGAACGAGAAGGGTTCCGTGGCGAACACTACCGACGATATGCCGTTCTTCTTGAGATGCCTTGCAATTTCCAGCGTGGCACCTCCGCCCGTACCGCCGCCGAGAGCGGTGACGATTATGGCGAGCCTCACGTTCGCGAGCGCGCCGTCGAGCTGTTCGACAGACTCTTCCGCGGCCAGCCTGGCGTTGCCTATGTTGCCGCCCGTGCCGCGGCCGGACAGCCTTTCGCCGCCTATGAGTATGAAGTTGGAATCGTCCGCGCCCGCGTTCGCATCCGTGTCGATTGTGCGGTATGGGACTGATCCGGGAAAGGACGTTGCGATTCGTCGCGCCACAGCCGAGCCGGCGCCTCCTACGCCAAGGAGAAGCATTGTGGATTGTTCGCTCATTTCAGAAGTCCTCCGAAGATCGTCTGGAACAGAGATTTCTGCTCGTAGTTGCGGTGCGCGTACATGAGGGCACCCGCCACTGCGGCGAAGGATTCAGGATGCCGCTCTTCCGCTAGGCCGTCCACGTGTATGGGAATGCCCACATGCACTGGCATGCCGAGCTCCCTCTGTATGAGTGTGTCGATTCCTCGCATTGCCGCCCCGCCGCCGGTTATCACGATCCCCGTGTGTAGGCGGTGCATGAGGTCGAGCTCTTCCAGCCTTTCGCGTATTATCGAGAACTGCTCCCTCAGCCGCGCGTTCACGACAGTGTCCAGTGCGTGGCGCGATATTGAACGCGACTCCATCAGCGCGCTCGCGCCTGGAACCTTGACTCTCGCGTCGCCTTCAGATTGTAGCCTGATCAGCGCGGAGGCGTCCTTTATCTTCATCTCCTCTGCCTGCGCCTGCGTGGTCTGGAAGGCGTGTGCGATGTCGTTCGTAACATGGTCGCCTCCGACGCCCAGCACCCCTGCGTGCATGAGATATCCGTCGGCGTAGGCCGCGTAGCCGGTCGAGCCGCCGCCTATGTCGAGAACGAGCGCGCCGTTGCGTCTTTCGTGGTCGGTCAGCACGGCGTCGGCCGCGCATGTCGCCGCGAACAGAGGCTCGCGTATCTCGAGGTGCGCCTCGGAAGCCGCCGTCTTCGCATCGTTTATGCGGTTGAGGTCGGCATGGATGTGTAGCGTGTCGAGCTTCAGTATGCGGCCGGACATTCCCTTCGGTGAGGCTATCCCTCCCAGCGAATCCAAGGTGTATGTCTGGTCCACGATGTCGAGAAGTTCGCGGTCCTTCGGCAACGTCCATCCGCGCGAGGATCGCATCGCTTCGACGAGATCGTCGTCCCTGACCTTCGCCCCGGCGACAGGCGTTGAGCCTTGATAGGAATCGATCTTCACGTGCTGCCCGGAAACCACGAGGAAGGCGTTCCCGATTGTCAGGCTGTGTCCGCCGTCGGCCTCGTGCTTCTCGATTTCTTTCAAGACGCTCTTGATGGATGTCGCTGCCTGGGTGATGTTGAGTATCTGGCTCTTGCGGATTCCCGAGGAAGGTATCGAGGCGTGCGAGGTTACTTTCAGCCGTCCGCCCGTCTCGGCCTCGCCCACGGCGAGCACGGTGCGTGTCGTGCCGATTTCGAGCGCTGCGTATATGTTGCTCATTGTATCGGTTCCTTCGTGTCGGCGTAGATGTAACCCGGCTGTGTGGCGTTCCAGACTATGGCGGATGCCGCTCCGGAACTGTGCCGCGCTATGTTGGCTTTCACCGCGCTGAAGAGGTTGCCGAACTGTTCCTCGAGCGACGCGGCGGTTTTTGCCGTTGGCGAATCCATGTTCTCCCACGCGATGTTCGCCCTCGCGTAGTTACCGAGTATCGCGACGAGGAAGTCGGCGTGGGTCGTGTCGATGGAAAGTATCCCGAGCGATGCGAACCGCTGCTCCTGCGAAATTTCCGCGAGTCTGACCGCCGCGAGCTGGCGGCCGGAAAGGCTTTTGCCTATCGGCGTGGCGCGCGCCTTGTCCTCGTAGATGAATGGGAGTGTCGATGTGTTGGGCTGGCGCGAGAAGACCATTCCTTCGGAGTCGACAACCCTCCCGGTGATTCGCTTGTTGCCCTTGACATTCATCCTCGCGACCGGGATTCGCTCCTCGATTGTGATCTCGAGTCTGTCCGGCAGGTGGCGCTGTATTGTCATTGTCTTTATTCCCGGTATCTTCGCGAGTGCCTTTTCGCGCGCCTTGCAGAAGTCAATCTTCGCCAGGTTGGCTCCGTTCTTGATGTCCAGCACGTCGAGCACCACTCCGTCGTTCGTGTACTGGTTGCCAGTGATGGAAACCTGCTTAGTGACGTCGGTCACCGCGCATTGCGCGGTCCACAGCCCGTGCAGTTTGACGTACGCCATGTAGACTCCCGCCGCCATCGCGCATATCATCGCAATCGCGAGTAATATGTAGAGCGGCTTCCTGTCCGTCCTGCCTGCCTTGGCCGCCGCCGAATGCAGCCGCACCGGCTTTCCTTTTCTGTTCTTTCTCATTGCCTGTCGAATGTCGCCGAGTTGAGTATCCAGTCGCAGGTCTCCGCGAAAGTCCTGCCTTCGCGCATCGCCGATTTGGGGACGAGCGAGTGTGAGGTGAATCCAGGCGAGGTGTTGAGCTCCAGGACGTATATGCCGCCGTCCGGCGCAACGCGGAAGTCGACCCTCGTGACTCCTCTCGCGCCGCACGCCTTGTACGCGGCGAGCGCTGCGGCCTTGAGCTCCACCTCAAGCCTCCTGTCCGCCGGATTGGCTGAATCGGCGAGGAATGGATATCGTGTTTCTTCGGAGAAGTATTTCTCGTCGTAGCCGTACCATCCGCTTTTCGTGACAATCTCTATCGCCGGCAGCGGATGCGAGTCGATTATGCCCACCGTCATTTCGCGGCCTGGAATGAACTCCTCGACGAGCACGCTCCCTTCGCCGCCCTGCGCCTTGACCGCTTCTGCAACCGCGCGCGGCCAGTCTTCCGCTTTCGAGACTTTTGATATCCCGACCGACGAGCCGTCGCACGGCGGTTTGACGACAACCGGCAGTGGCAGCGGCGACTCCTTCGCGTCCTTCTCGGCGAGAGACCACTTCGCCGTCTTCACGCCGGCGTATTCGAGGACGAGCTTCGTCTTGACCTTGTCCATGGCGATGCGCGAGGCTTTCGCGCCTGGACCCGTGTATGGTATCGCAAGGCGGTCCAAGGCCTCTTGCGCTCCTCCGTTCTCGCCCCAGCCTCCATGGAGCGCAATGTATGCCGCGTCGACGTCCTTGGGCATCGCGTCAAGCGATTCTTCGTCAAGAACCACGCTTGCGACCTCGTATTTGCCCAGCGACGAAAGCGCTTCGGCAATGTTTTTTCCGCTCATCAGCGACACTTCCCGTTCGCTAGAGACGCCGCCCATCAAAACTGCAATCTTTTTCATTTTTAGATATTATATCATATTTGCGCCCCGGAATGTGGTATAATATCCATTCCGATGAAAATTCATTTTGCGGGAATAGGCGGCGTGGGCATGGCTGCGCTCGCAATCCTCGAGAAGGGTGAGGGCAACGAAGTGTCCGGCTGCGACGTGCATCTGGGCGCGAGGACGCGCTTTCTTGAATCTCTCGGCATACCCGTTTGTGAGGGACACGACGCTTCGCACGCCTCATCCTGCGACCTGCTCGTCTACACGGGCGCGCTCGCGGAAGACTCGCCGGAACTTCTCGCGGCGGCGCGCAAGGTCCGGCGCGGAGAACTCCTTGCTCAGATTGTCGCGCGCCGCGAATCCATCGCCGTGGCAGGTTCGCACGGCAAGACCACTACCTCCACCTACGTCGCGAAACTTCTCAAGGCACTCGGCGAGGATGTCGCGTGGGCGATCGGCGGCGAATCGCCGGGAATGCCTGTCGGCCATTGGGCGAAGGGTGTCTTGGTTGTGGAGGCGGATGAATCGGATGCCACACTCGCGCTCTATCATCCAACTACACTCATTATCACGAATTGCGAGTGGGACCACCCCGATCGATTCAAAACTCCTGAGGAATACCGCGCTGTATTCGATGCCGCCCGCGCGAACGCGCTCCGCGTGATTGAGGCCGAATTCCTTGCGCCGATCCCGGAATTGGAAGCCGAACCGAATTTCGCCGTGCTCGCACCGCACAACAAGAAAAATGCACGCGCCGCCGTCGAGGTCGCGCTTGAAAGGGGACACTCCCTCGAAGCCATTCTCATCGCGCTGCCGGATGCGGTGGACTCGCTTCCCGACAGGCGTTTCCAGAAAATCGCGCAAGGCGTGTATACGGACTACGCGCACCACCCGACCGAGATGCGCGCCGCAATCTCCATGGCACGCGAAAAAGTCGCTCCTAAATGCAGGCTACGCGTACTCTTCCAGCCTCACCGCTATTCGCGCACGAAGGCCCTCATGAAAGATTTTCCCGATGCGTTGCAGCTCGCGGACGAGACGGTTATCTGCCCGACTTACGCTGCGTTCGAGTCTCCAGTCGAAGGCGGAGATTCCGCGGATCTCTACGCCGAATGCCGCGCGAGAAATGTTCCGGAGGTCCACCTTGCCCGCTCCTGCCGCGAGGCGTGGCACCATGCGAAGGCTGGCATGAAGGCGGGCGACGTTATCCTTCTTCTCGGTGCGGGCGACATAATCGAACTCGCCGCGCATGTTGACGAGCCGCTCACGACGCGCGATGTGATAATCGGCGCGGGAACGAACACATGGCGGAGCGAACTCGATACCGGAGAAAGGTACGTCAAGGCGAAAGGTGTCGCCGCGCTTCCTGGCGCGTCGCTCGGCATTC